>CALKOA010000130.1 GCA_938091655.1 uncultured Balneolaceae bacterium
CAGTCTGGGGGGCGAGATGCTCATCAATACGACACGCACGATGAGTTTGGTGAAATAGAATGAGGGTCTAATAACAATCAATCTTGTATAAATTAGCATGCATACAGCACATTTGCTTGATTTAATCAAACTATTACGTAGTAGCATGTAGATACCAAACCGCGATTAGTATATAGAAAAGAAAGCTAAAAGATGAGAGGTATTTGATACTCATTACTTGTTTATACTCTTTTTCTGTACCCCTTAGTTTGTGAAGAACATTATAGGTTAAGGTAAAACCCATTATTGAGGCAATAAAGAAAAAAACAGCCATTCCAGGATTGATGAGCGATAAGCTGCCACTTAGCAGTATGGTTCCAAAAGAATACGTAACGAGATAATAAGTACGCACACCTTTTATCCCAATCTGTAATGCAAGTGTTTGGTCCCCTCTTTGTTGGTCTTCTTCTAACTGGAACAACTGCGATATGGGGTATAAACTCACGAGTATGCATGCTACACCACAAGCCGCAACAAATGAAAGCAAAGAAAGGGACATTCCACTACTTGAAAAGTAACCCATGAAAAAACCATTAGTTCCTGTGCTCAGAAAAATCACTAGTACACTAAGAAAAGGATGACCCTTCCACCGAATTATAGGGCTAGAATAGGCCCAAAAAAGAAAAAAACTAAGTATGTAGATCCCCATACTAGCCAAGGGCAAGGTATTAGATATAATATCGTACATTAGAAATGGCGCGGGAACCATCATTAAGAAAAAAGAGGCCCATCGCATCCATGGTCGCATAGGTGGTGGGTTTTTTAATCCCCCAATAGGGCCTTCATCTTTATCCCAATATGAATTAAACGCGGTTGCCCCACCATATAAGCCAAAATGCCAGAGAACGAAATACTGTGTAAAAAGTCTAAAATCGGGCTCTTGAACAAACAAAATAGATATACCGTAGGTGCCTGATAAAAGCAGGGTTTGGTAAGGCCATCGAAGATGTGCTATGAAATGAACTATTTGCCGGGTCAACATGAGGGTGAAAGTCGAGGTGGATATTATGTGAATGTAGTCATTTAGCTATTTAGATTTTTTCACTAAATAAAAGTGATTAAGGCTAAAATACAGCTGTTTAAGTTGTAGGTGAATGGGAGTTTATTCTTCGTTGATCCTTCGATTTTGTTATCTTTCTATATGCAAAAAAATCGCATACAAAGTACTGAAGCCATAGAGCTATTGGAAATTGAAAATATACTTTCTTTTGAGGAGTGGACTCGTAGAAAAAAAGCCCACGAACAACGCACAGACACCCTGCTATCAGAATATTTAGAGAATAGATCTCGACATCAAAAGCAGCCAGTGCTCGATTTCCTTTTTGAATATTATCATTTTCGACCTAGTAAACTAAGAAATTGGTCACCTGGAGTTGGACTAATTTTAGCATTGGATTCAAACTTGAATTCTAATGCGAGCACTGTTACGCTCCCTACAGATGAAGATGATGGATTACTTGGTGATCTACCGGCCCTTAGTGAACTTTATATGGCTCAGGATGTGGCCTACTTAGATCCCAAACTCTTCCCCGAAAAAAGACTGTCTTCACTTGCTTGGGTGATCAAATTGCTCCATAACACACAAGATAAAAGACCCCAATTTGGCTGTTTTGGACTGCATGAATGGGCGATGGTATACCGTTCTCATGAAAATAGGCACAATCAGGTCCCCTTACGATTTAGCCACGAAAAGATTGCAGAAATTGTAGACAGCCATCATTTATTGTGTACGCATTTTGATGCTTTTCGTTTTTTTACGCCCCAAGCACAGCCACTAAATCGACACACACTCAGCCGAGAGGTATTTTCTGAATCCGAACAGCCTGGCTGTATTCATACTAATATGGACGTCTATAAATGGGCCTATAAGTTTTATCCTTGGGTATCAAGTGAACTTATTTTAGATGCCTTTGAACTAGCCTATCAAGCTCGGTATATCGATATGAGAGCGAGTCCCTACGACTTGAGTTATATGGGGCTCAATCCTATTAAAATCGAGACAGAAGCAGGAAAAAAAGAATATCGTTTAGCCCAAGAGTCCTTATCGATCGAAGCTAAACGTATACGTGCACGCCTTATCCTTGAGCTCGAACTACTCTCGGGTACCCTCTTCCGTGGTTAATGCAGCTACGAGGCTACAGATGTGTAAAGGAATTAAATAATTTGCTTGCGTAGCCTAGCCACCGGCTCATTTAACTGTTCTCTGTATTTACTCACCGTCCTTCTTGCGACTACATACCCTTCTTGTTTAAGAGCATCTGCAAGAGCTTGATCACTTAGCGGATTTTCCTTGTCTTCGAGATCAATGATTTTTTGGAGAAGATTTTTTATTTCTCTGTTTGACACCTCTTCACCTGACTCGGTCACTAAGCCTTCATTGAAGAAATATTTTAGTTCAAAAACCCCAAAGTGAGTTTGCACGTATTTCCCGTTGACTACCCTAGAAATCGTAGAAATATCCATACCTATACGCTCTGCAATATCTTTCAAAATCATCGGTCGTAAGGCCTCACCATATTTGAAAAAATCTTCCTGCAAAGCTACGATGGTTTTCATGGTGTTCATTAACGTTCGTTGCCGTTGTCGAATGGATTCAATAAACCATTGCGCAGAGTCTAACTTAGTTTTTAGAAACTGTTGCGTTTGAGGGTCTGGACCTTCTGTTTTAGCTTTAATATTCGACCACATATCCTCATAGTCGGGTGAAATTCGCAACTGTGGTGAATTTCGCTGATTTAATTTAATAACAAACTCACCTGTTTTAGATGCCTTATGGTCGTTTGATTCCCAGTATACCTCAAAATCTGGGTCGATATACTGGTTGTTGTGTTCATCCTCATTTTGGACAGCACCTGGTTTAGGATCCATACGCCGTATGGCATTGAAGGCTTCCTTTAAATCTTCCTCTGTCACTTCGAAACGAGTCATTATCTTTTCGAAATGCTTTTTTTCAAAAAGATTCCACCCTTCTGTAACAATGCGCAGAGCCAACTTTTTACCAGGCATGTTCGCTTCAGAGTAACTTAGCTGAACTTGTAAACAGTCTTGTAAGTCCGTAGAGGCAATGCCCAATGGATCTAAACGTTGGATTTTTCGACGAACCACTTCCACATCCTCCTCGTCAACATACACTCCGTGATTGAAAGCAATATTATCTGCAATGGCGATGGCTTCTCTTCTGAAATATCCATCCTCGTCCAGTGATCCAAGAATTTGATCGGCAATTAATTGCTCATCCTCCGCTAGATTCAGTAGACTCACCTGCTGTTCTAAGTCTTCTAGTAAGGTAGAATGATAGGGATCCGGCATATCACCAAACTGTTCATGAGATGCATTCGCATAGATATAGCTCTCCCCGTCATATTCGGTGTTATCCTGATAGGTATCCCAATCCACCGTATGTTCTTCTAAACTTTCTAACCCTTTCTCCGACGCTTGAGTGGTCGCATCCGAAAAATCCAAATCTGGGCTATCCAGGGAAGAAGAATCCATACGTTCTTGTTCCGACCGATCCCATTCTTCTTCACTTTGAACTTGTTCTAAAATTGGGTTTGTTTCAAGTTCTTCTTTTATTCGCTGCTCTAAGCCTTGCGTGGTTAGCTGTAAGAGTTTTATATACTGTAATTGCTGGGGAGAGAGCTTTTGCTGCATTCCCTGTTGTAATCGTTGCCCTATATTTTGTTGATTTCTTAGCATGTAACCTGTGATAAATTTAGACCCATCCTGACTTCCCTTTTTACCGTCTTAATTTTTAAGTGTCGCATTGTTAACCCCTTTTTTGATATCCTCCGATCCTGTTTTTTCAGGTAATTCCCCACTACTTAATTTATTTAGAGGACTCTCAATGGTTAATTCATTTGGTAGATTCCTCGAATACTCCGCTTTCATCGCTCGAATATGTTCACAAGCAGCAATAAATTCTTCATACCAAGCTTCACCATACCTACGAATCAATGGTTTTTTTAAGAAATCTGCAAGATAGATCCCTTCTTTTTCTGCCCGATCACATGCAGCCGAACAAAGCGATGGAATATACTCATAATTAATCCATTCTATGCCACTGAGCTTTTTTATACGCAAAGGATAAAGGTGACAACTAATGGGTTTCTCCCAATCAAATTCACCCTTGTAAAAGGCATTTTGAATGGCACAGGTAGCAACTCCCTTATTAGTATACTGAACAAACACACATTCTCCTGTGGACACACAGGATAACTCAAGTTTTTGATCACCTGATTCCTGAACCAAGCCTGTTGCTGAGACCGTATCCCTCGCCTCAGCACTCAACCCATCCTTGAGCTGTGAGTATGCCTTATTGAGCACGGGTATTTCTTTTTTGGACACAGGTGCACCAGCATCCCCAACAACACAACAAGCTCCTTTACAACGTGAAATGTCACATGCAAAACGGGCGTGGGCTATATCCTCAGATAATAAAGTATGTTGAACCATAAACATAATGGAATATACGAACTCGTTTTACTATCCTTTTTATTATTTTATTTGGGTAAAATGTTTACCATTGACAATAAGATTTGCCATTAATAACAAGCCCATGTCTTACAATTCTTCCAGTTTAGCTTCCATCGAGCATCAACTTGATTCAACAACAATAACAAACATTAAAAAATGGCTTGATGGTTCTTATGATTCAGCGACTAAAGAAGAAATAAGGCAATGGATCAATGAAAAAAAGATCGAAGAGCTTACCGATAGTTTTTATAAAGACTTAGAGTTTGGTACTGGGGGGCTCCGTGGTATTATGGGTATTGGAAGCAATCGAGTGAATAAATACACCTTTGGAACTGCTACTCAAGGGCTCAGTAATTTTCTCAATAAAACCTATCCAAATGAACAGATTAAAGTAGCCATTGCTTACGATTGCCGGAATAATTCGGATACTCTTGCACAAATAGTTGCCGATGTCTTCTCTGCAAATGGCATTAAGGTCTACTTTTTTGAGTCCTTACGACCCACTCCAGAACTTTCTTATGCCGTTCGACGCTTAGGTTGCCAAAGTGGTGTGGTACTTACAGCCTCCCATAATCCCAAAGAATATAACGGATTTAAAGCTTATGGGGCATATGGGGGACAATTGGTGGCCCCATATGATCGTGAAGTAATGGATGAAGTTAGGTCAATTAACTCAATCGATGAGGTACGGTTCAGGGCAAATTCTGAGCTCATTCAACCTATTGGAGAAGATATAGATACCCCCTATATAGATGAATTAGTCCAGTTATCACTTTCTAAAGAGGCCATCAAGCGCCAACATAACCTGAGTATTGTTTTTTCACCTATTCACGGCACGGCGGGAGTCTTGGTACCCCCTGCCTTAACTGCATTTGGTTTCACAAATGTGCAACTGGTAGAGGAGCAAATGGTTGTGGATGGTAACTTTCCAACCGTTGTTTATCCAAACCCTGAGGAACAAGAAGCCCTTTCTATGGCCATAGAAACGGCTAAAAAAAATAATGCGGAGTTGGTTATGGCAACGGATCCAGATGCCGACCGAATTGGTATAGCCGTTAAGAATACCGAGGGAGAATGGGTGCTTCTCAATGGGAATATGACGGGTAGTTTACTTATTGGTTATATGCTAGATGCCTGGAAAAATAACAAAGGCTTTGCTGGAAATGAATATATCGTAAAGACCATAGTGACCTCTCAACTTATGGATGCCATCGCGGCCCATTACGGCGTAAAATGCTACAATACCCTGACTGGTTTCAAGTTTATTGGCTCGCTTATGACATCGCTGGAAGGCAAAGAACAGTTTATTGTAGGTGGGGAAGAAAGTTATGGCTATTTAGTTGGAGATCACGTTCGCGATAAAGATGCAGTGGTGTCGGCTGTTATGATTGCGGAAATGGCGGCTTATTATAAGGATAAGGGATCTAGCTTGTTTGAGGCTCTCATAAACTTGTATGTGGAGCATGGTTTTTATAGGGAACGGTTGGTTTCTGTGACTAAAAAAGGCAAGGCAGGTGCCGAAGAAATTCAAGCTATGATGGCTGGATACCGGACGACACCTCCTTCTCATCTTGGTGGTTCTAGAGTGGTACAAGTGAAAGACTACGCAAGTGGTGAGGCTAAACATTTAGTGGATGGATCAGTGGAACGCATGGATTTTCCTAGCTCAAATGTGTTGCAATTTATTACCGAGGATGGTTCGGTTGTATCCGCGCGTCCTTCAGGCACCGAACCTAAGATTAAGTTTTATTGCTCGGTGAATACCCAACTTGAGAGTGCGTCAGATTTTCGGCGAGTCGAGAGGGTACTGGAACAGCGGGTAGATACAATCCTTACCGATTTAGGTATTTAAGGATTTATGACCGTTCTTCCTTTTGGTAGATAAAGGGTAGCTCGGTTGGACAGCCGGATGGAGGTAACCGTTCTATAAAGGCCTCTACTGTCGTAAATAGGCCTGCAGCACCATCAACCACAAGCGAAATATTTCCCGCGCCTTTTGAATTATCTAGACTATGGGGTAGTACGGCCACTTCTCGGCCTTGATTTAACCCGGTGTTAGCAGTATGCATACTTCCCCCCATCAACCCGGATTCCATCACAATAATGCCATGGCTAAGACCCGAAATTATTCGATTTCGTTGAGGAAAATTATGAGAGCTAGGAGGAGTTCCAGGAGGATATTCTGAGAGTAATAAGCCCCCCCTCGAACCGATAGTTTCGGCCATATTTTGGTGTTCATTGGGGTAAATTCGGTCTAGACCGGAACCTAGAACTGCAACAGTAGGTAATTGATGCCGCAGGCATTCGGAATGAGCTAGACCATCGATGCCACGGGCCAATCCACTCACAATCACAAAACCTTTTTGTGCTAATTCTCGGGTAATTCTCCGGGTATGAAACTGTGCATAGTCGGAAGGTCGCCGGGTTCCTACAACTCCAATCATAGGCTTAAGCAAAAGGCCTGTATCTCCTTTAGCCCAAAGAATGATGGGGGGATCGGTAATTTGCCCAAGATGGGTGTGCAGCAATGAAGATTGATAAGGTATGATCGCAAAACCCATTTCTCGAGTTCGTCTTAAGGTTTGATGTACCCAACTCCAATTAGTAAAGCTACGAATGGCTTTGTATTCTGTCTCTCGTATGGCTGTTTGCCAATGAGGAGCCCGTTCAGGATCACATACCTTGACCCAATAGGCATCTGGGGCAGTCCAAATATCGCGAGGAGATTCGAGCTGTGATAGTAACCAACCCACTTTTCTGCTACCCAGCCCTTTAATGGATTGCAAGGCCAGTAGTGTGGCTAAATCACCTTTTTTAACTAAGCTCGGTGAGCTTTTTGAATGTGTATCTACAAATGGTACAGAATTAGTTGCTTTCTGTTTGTTCTTGCTCTCTTGCATGTTGTATTCCCTTCCAAAGTGCTTCTCTTAACTGATCAAGGCCGTAACCAGTGGCCGATGAAATAGGAATAACGGGAATATCTATAGGCAAACGCAAATCTTTTTTTAACTTAAAGTCTTGTTTTATATCCATTTTGGACAAGGCAATTATTTTTGGCTTATCCAAAAGATCCTTTCGGTATGCTTGTAATTCATTGAGTAGTGCTTCGTATTCATAACAAACATCTGATTCTACACTCAATACAAATAAAAGCACATTGTTTCGTTCAATATGGCGTAGAAACTGCGCTCCCAATCCTTTTCCCTTGTGAGCTTCTTCTATAATTCCAGGTATGTCCGCCATTACAAAACTACGGTAATCCGAAAAACTCACCACGCCTAAATTCGGTTCTAATGTGGTAAAAGGATAATCCGCAATTTTTGGTCTGGCTTCGGATAATACCGATAACAGAGTGCTTTTACCTGCATTTGGGAAGCCTACCAAGCCCACATCGGCGATGAGTTTCAACTCCAACTCAATGGTTCGCTCTTCTCCCTCTTTGCCTTCTTGGGCATAAGTAGGACTTTGTCGGGTAGAACTTTTGAAGTGCCAATTTCCCAAACCTCCTCTTCCACCTTTCGCAATAATTAACTCTTGACCTTCCTCGGTGATTTCACCCACTCGTTCTCTGGAATCTGCATCAAATGCAACGGTTCCCAATGGTACTTCTAAACGAGTATCTGATCCTGAGGACCCTGTTTTTCTACTTCTTGCTCCATTTTCCCCTTTGTTAGACTTGATAAACTTTTTATATCGTAAATCCAGCAATGTATTTAATTGATGCCTTCCTACTAACACCACATCTCCCCCCTTTCCTCCATCACCCCCGTCAGGCCCACCTTTTGGAACATATTTTTCTCGCCTAAAGTGAGCAGAACCATCTCCTCCTTTTCCAGCAGTGACATAAATTTTGGCGTAATCTGCGAATCTCATAATTATACGGTGTTAGTGAGAACTAAGCCTAGGTTTATAGGTCTTAGTGGGGAGGTCTGCGTACGAAGCTAGTTGGAACTAGGAAGCGCCAAAACCAAGCAACTGAAAAAGTTCGGTTAGCTTGTTTTTCATCTCTTTACGAGATACAATAAAATCTAAAAATCCATGATCTAATAAGTATTCAGAGGTCTGAAATCCATCGGGTAGGTCACGACCAATGGTTTGGCGAATCACGCGTGGACCGGCAAAACCAATTAATGCCCCAGGTTCAGCTATGTTAAAGTCTCCTAGCATAGCATAACTAGCAGTAACTCCTCCTGTCGTAGGATTAGTCATGTATGAAACATAGGGGATACCTGCCTCAGATAACTGTGCTAATTTAGCTGATGTCTTAGCCATTTGCATTAAACTTAGGACGCTCTCCATCATTCTGGCGCCCCCTGTTTGAGATATGATAATTAGGGGTATTTTTTTCTCTCGCGCATAGTCGATGGCTACACCTAGTCGCTCCCCTACTACAGACCCCATACTTCCACCTATAAAACTAAAATCCATACATCCTACCACTATGGAGATACCATTCATAGTTCCCGTACCAATTCGAACTGCGTCAGTGAGTCCCGTTTTTTCTTGAGTTTGTTCGAGACGGTCTTTGTATTTCTTTCTATCAGTGAAATTTAGTGGATCCGTTGGTAGTATGTCAGCTCCTAATTCGGTGTACCTTCCCTCAAATAGTAGGTCGAAATACTCTTTTGAGCCTATTTTAAAATGATAATCGCTAATCGGATCCACATACAAGTGCTGCTCGAGTTCTCTTTTATGAATCATCTCACCGGTCGTTGGAACCTTTATCCAAACCCCTTCGGGCATTTCTTTAGGGGTGGCCGTTTGAATGTTGTTGTCTTTGCGTTTAAACCAAGCCATAATGTTCTGTACAATTTAATTGAGTAAAAATAGGGAATATTGGGGTCAATAGGGAATTAAAAGCAATCAGCGAATACCATCGTAAACAACACTACTACTGGTCAGTCCTTTAGCGTGCTTATAGAGGTATTATTAACCTGGTTATTCCCTAGGTAATAGGGTTCGAGCTTATCAATCAAAATAGAGCTTAGACCTGTTTGTGAAGGTAGATGTAGCAGCGTAAGGAGATTTCTTGCATGAAAAAACTGCTTTCGTTTTTCCATTTCTTGTTGAACCGACTTAGACTCTCCTGCAGTAAAATTAGCCCAAGCGGACCCAACTATGAACGATGGTTCCTCAGAATTTAATGCGGATTGTATCGTTGAATTCGCCACTCTTCTAGGATCAGCCAAGGCCATCAGGCCCGATTGTTCCAACAAGAAGGGTTGGTAGTAACTAAAACCCCCACGAGCATCAATGACGGCATGAATGACCGATCCAACCGCCTGAATTCCTGCATAGTTTGACCGAATGCAAGCCGGGTCTAGTATATCCAAAGAAGGCCTCTCTTCTTGTGCTTTAAAGACTGAGCAGGCAATACCGGCTAAGGTAGAAGCGGCCCAAACGTCCACTTTTCGATCGAAAAGCACACCCCTTAGTGCGCTTCCTGCAATTCTAAGGCCTGTATAAGACCCAGGACCATTACTGATGATCACTTTCTGCAGCATACTAAGCCCCTGTTCAATTGATCCCGAAGCCTCTTCCAAAAGTTCACCAATGAACAGCACCAATTTCTTTGAATGCTCGGCACGTCCTTCGGTCCACCGATCAATGATGTGTCCAGATTCGGTTTGGAGGCTAACGGAACATACCGATGAACTACTTTCAATAGCTAAAATCATAGGAGCATGTGTTACTTTGCTGGTAATGGCAGAACAAAGGCCTCCGATTCTATCACAAACTGCCAATTACCTCTATATTGAGACCATCTACCAATAAACTCTATCGGTATGCTATCTGCTTTATCTGTTTGGTCCGCCACTGTTTGATGGATAAGCTGCTTTGCAAAATCACCAAAATTAAAGGCTGGTGCATACACATCGATTTTAGTTCCCATGACCACGACTTTGCCATCTGTACCTAACTGGCCTTCGAGTTTAAAATACTGATCGTAGTAGCGCATATTTCGGTATGCCTCACCACTTTCAAATGCTTGAGAATCCATCAACTTTTCGGGGAGTGTGTATTCTACCGCAATGGCTTGCCACAAATGATCGTCATTCGTACTGAAAGGACCTTCAAAAGGCCCTTGAGCTTTAGTGATAAGCATGGATAGAGGTAAATGATCCGAATATCCACTGCCTGTGCCAAATGATGACCACCGCTTGGGCATGCCGGAGACAGAATACGTATTAAAACCAAAATCATCGACATTGAAACTTTGATCTACATAAGAAAGGCCTTGATCGTCGTACATTCCGTTGGATACAATCAGCTGCATGAGAGTACCCCAATACCCACGATAGGTATCCGATCCACGCTGATCAATAGGCCATTCGTACCACAAATTATACCACGAGGGTTGCATTTTCTCAGCAGCACTGACGACTAAAGCTTCGTCTCCTTGTACCTGCAGGATATCCTGCAAGGCAGTTTCAGCAAATCCGTATCTTATTTTTTGATTGTAGTCGGCATTAAAGTCACCTGCGAGGACCAAATCGGCCATAGGATTTTCTTTAAAAAGTTGTGCAACCCTAGCTTTTAAGACCTTTGCGTTTCCAACACGTACCCTTTCCATTTCTTCGCTACCAGCCCCCGATTTCCAATGATTCACAAAAACACCTAGCTCATCTCCGTCCAAATCTATCCACACCTCTAAAATTGGTCGCGCACGTTCAGTAGGGTGTATACGAGTTTTTTCGCGTAAAATAGGATACTTAGAATACACCACATTCTTCTGGACACTTTCAGGCTTGCCCGAAGCGTTGAGATTAGGCTCCCCTACCTCCAACTCATAAGGCCCTAACAGCGCATCCTGCATTCCTTTAAGCAGTAACCACTCAGAGGGTAGTTGCGCGACTTGTTCATCAAACTCTTCGTTCAACATACGCTGGAGGGTGGTATACGCATACTGCCCTAAAAAGTCAGCCGGGTCCGCAAATCCATGGTCCCTTGGTGTGTGATCACTTTCCAACTCTACTAAGGTTACGATATCGGGCCCTGCACCGTCTTCATATGCCTTTAACACTTCTATAATATGGCTAATTTTGGTGTATACATCCGCTGGTGAGTATTGCGAATTCCCTTGCCTATCGGTTGGCAGATAATCAGAATAAACGGCCACGCCGTCTGCATCAAACAGATTTTCAACATTATACGTCACTAAGCTATAACTGGTTGATGCACTTTGAGCCCGTGGAGTTGTACAGCTATTTTGGACCGTGAGTACGAGGAGTAGTACAAATAGTAAGGTAGTTTTTTTTGATCTAGAGGTTTTTAGGTTCACGAGTACTCAGCTTACTTTAATGTATTCAGGTGTAACTGACCTTTGTTCACAATAGCCAGTGCACGGCCCGTCATCTTCCTATTTAAGTAAGGAGAATTATGGGATTTTGAGCGAACATTTTTATCATCGAACACCCACTGCTCATCGGTATTAAAAATGGTCAAATTGGCTAACGATCCAGGCGCAATTTGGGGGACTTCCAAGCGTAAAATTTTCCGAGGTTGATCGCATAACTTATCTATCAACGAGGTCAAGCTAAGATGTCCTGGAGCGAACAGTTGTTCATTGGTAATGGCCCAGGCTGTTTCTAGCCCGATTATACCGTTAGGAGCATAGTTAAATTCCACTTCTTTTTCTTCAATGGCATGTGGGGCATGATCGGTACAAATCACATCGATAGTACCATCCTTTAATCCCTCTATCATGGCATCTACGTCGTGCTGCGTACGCAATGGCGGATGCATTTTTACGTTAGTGCTAAAGTTGGTTTTCTCGACCTCTTCATCGGTCAAATGGAAATGATGAGGACATACCTCCGTAGTAACTGGAATCCCTTTGGCTTTGGCTTTTCGGACCAAATCAACCCCTTCAGCTGTACTGATATGAGCTACATGAACGTGACCTCCGGTATATTCAGCAAGTAATATATCGCGAGCTATCATGACTTCTTCCGCTATACCTGGGGTGCCATCTACTCCTAATCTCGTGGAAACAGCCCCCTCATTCATGTGTCCAGGTCTGGATAAGCTTAAATCTTCTTCGTGATTAATAATTGGAGCATCGAGCATAGATGAATACTCTAAGGCTATTCGCATAACCTGTGCATCGTACACAGGGTCACCATCATCACTAAAAGCAACTGCTCCACCCTTTTTCATATCTGCCATTTCGGCTATACTCTCCCCTTTTCTATGTTTGGTTACACATCCAATGGGATGTACATCTACCGGGGTTACCTTAGCTTTGGATATGATGTATTCGACCACATCTCGTGTATGTATGGGTGGGTTGGTATTAGGCATACAAGCGACTGCCGTAAATCCACCAAAAGCAGCCGCGGCACATCCTTGAACGATAGTTTCCTTATGCTCGTATCCTGGTTCACGTAAATGCACATGCATATCCATCCAACCAGGACTCACATAGGCTCCATGAAAATCATGAACTTGCTCACCATCATGAGCACTTAATTTAGGTCCAATTTCAGCTATTAGTCCATTCGTTATTCGAATATTCTGAACTTGGTCATGTAAGGTAGTGGATGTTACAATTCGTAGATTTTTTAGCAGCATGTTCGTACCTAAGCAGGCTTAATGTAATGGGTAAGGGTAAATGAGTAATCAGATAGCTTAAATATACATAGAACAAAGCAAAGGATGTAGAAACATCTAAGAATTGCTATCTTGCGACATGGATTTATTTGAAACAACACAGCAGAATATCCCAAAGGTTAGCGAACTTACCCAACGCATTAAAGTACTCTTAGAACAACATTTCACTAACATTAGCGTACTTGGTGAATTAAGCAACGTAAAGAAGAGCTCAAACGGACATATTTACTGTACATTAAAAGATTCCGAAGCCCAGCTACCTTGTGTTATGTGGAGAACCCAAGCTCAGCGGTACGCCTCCCTATTTGAAGATGGAAAAGAGGTTATTCTACGAGGGTCTATACAGGTCTATAAACCTCAAGGAAAATATCAGTTAATCATTGAAGAGGTAGAAGCAGTTGGCGTGGGGAAACTGCAAATGGAATTTGAGCGACTAAAGAAAAAATTAGCTGCAGAAGGACTGTTTGATACGAGTCACAAAAAACCACTACCCCGTTTTCCGACCAAGATTGGTGTGGTAAGCTCACGAACCACTGCCGCTTTTCAAGATATTATATCCACCCTTTCTACCCGATGGCCACTGGCCGAAATATCGCTCTTTCACGCCAGTGTTCAAGGCGAGAGAGCCGCGGGAGAAATATGTGAGGCCATTGAGTATTTAGGGAAATCCAAAGATATTCAAGTCATCATTGTGAGTAGAGGTGGTGGTTCACTCGAAGATCTGTGGCCATTTAATGAGGAGTCTGTCGCTCGCGCTATTTATTCCTGTCCTATTCCGGTTATCAGTGGTGTTGGCCATGAGATCGATTTTAGTATTTCAGATTTCGTAGCCGATCAGCGTGCAGCTACCCCCACTCAAGCCGCTGTACTAGCAACGCCTAATCGGGACGATGTATTAGCCGGCTTGGATGAATACGCCGAAAGACTCCATCGTCGTTTAGAGCAACGTTGGACCCAGGCCAAACAAAGGGTGGACTACTTAGCCAAATCGTATGCTTTACAAAAGGTGCAGGAACGTTTGCATATTTCCACCATGAATGTTCGAAACAATCGCCAGTCCATAGAGCATTATTTGAACCAACGGGTACAGCAAAAGAGAACGCAGTTCACAAATCTTAAGCACCGTTTAGAGCGTTTAAATCCGAATGAGGCTTTGGATAAAGGATACACTCGAGTTTGGCAAGATGGTCAATGGATCCGGCATTTAGAAGTCTTGAAGCCTGAATCCGTTGTTGAAATCGAATTTAAGCAGGGTCGAAAACGTTTCAATCCCGAAACCCGTTGAGTGAGATCTGCAAAATCAAAATCGTTCAGAGTTAGGATCGCTCAGAATGATGCGTGGTCCTAGTGTTAGGATCGCTCAGTGTTACGATCGCTTGAATTTAAGAGTGAGCTCGTCTAGCGTTTATCGCCGTTTAACTGTTTTGGATAACTACCAAATATTTTGACTTCTTCTGCTTCTTTTCGTAATTCATCTATTGCTACTGCGGTATGACTTTCGAACACATTAGCTTCAATATCTACATAGAATGAATATCGGAAAGGTTCGTTCATGCGTGGACGAGATTCTAACTTACACACATTAATCCCATGCCGATGAAACACATTAAGACATTCAACCAAGGATCCCTCTTGATGGGATGTGACCATCATGAGTGAGGTTTTTGAAGGGAATTGTGGATCGACTTCTATGGCCTTTCGAGATACAACTACAAATCGAGTATAATTCTCTTGTTGATTAGCAATATCGTGTGCTATTATATGAAGTCCGTATAAATCAGCGGCATGAGCTCCAGCTATGGCAGCTTGGGATAAATCTCCATCCTCGAGTACACGTTTAGCTGAAATGGCCGTGTCTAGATAAGATTCGACGGTACACCTGGGAAGGCGTGATAAAAAATGTGTGCATTGTTCTATGGCTTTAGGGTGTGACAAAATACGTCTAATCTTATTCACTTCTACCGGTTCAACTGCCAGCAAACAGTGTACAATTTTAATGATCTCTTCTCCTACAATATGCAGATTTGACGCCCCCAAAATATCATAAATATCATTTATAGAACCCGCTGTGGTATTTTCAATAGGTAACATTGCATAATCTACGCGTTCATCTTTTAAAGCTTGAGCCGCTTCTTGAAAAGTATCGTACCCGTAGTAATCTATTTGATTATGCCGCTCCTCAAAGTGTCGCATAGCCGCTAGATGGCTATATGCCCCATCGGTACCTTGATAGCTCACTCTAATGTGCCCCTGCCCATTTTTATTTTGAAGATCGACTAAGGAATGCGTTTGATATCGCACCGAATTGGTAATAATTTCTCTAAACAAATGCTCCGCATAATATCGATCTAATCCTTCTTCATTGGCAAAATCACGAATTTTACTAAGTAGTTTTTCTTCTCTTTCTAGATCTCTAATTCCGCTATTATTAGAGAGTTTAAGTGCTGCTACTTCTTTAACTACTTGTTGACGTTGGGCTAATGCTTTGATGATGCGCTTGTCTATATCATCCAGTCTGTCCCGTATGGAATGAAGTTTTTCTTTCATCTAATAATCAGCTTCGAAAATATTATGGGTGTTTATGAGGTGTAATTAGTAGCTTTGAGTAGGGGTATAAATAACTCACCGCTTCGGTTGCAGAATATAGCATAAATTTTCCCCTTTCAGAATCCGTATTGTGAAGCTACGATAGACTATCGAAAAAATGAGCTTTTTTTCTTCTTTCTTCACATAAAGTTCATAATTAGGCTGTATTTTACTACCTAGTAACATAAAGTATTTTGTTAGACAGCAAATCACCATCAATCACTTACTAGACCGACAGATTATCGGTATAAGTGAGTTGATGATGCACACTATTTTTCACATTCATTATCAAATCATTCATCAAATTATCACATCATGACAGTACTACTTAGTGTATTATTCGCTTTTTCTAGTTTATTTACCTCTGCGCTTACTCCCAGCCTATCTTCTATGAGTGAGATGGAAAATTCAAGTGACAAAATTGAAATCGTAATCGAAAGTAACGATCAAATGCGCTTTAATCTTTCTGAAATCACTGTTAAGCAGGGGCAAACTATTGTGCTAACATTAAAGCATGTGGGTAAATTACCCAAAGCCGCAATGGGTCATAACTGGGTTTTACTCCAGCCAGATACTGATTTAGCCACATTTGCCATGAAAGCCATGAAAGCTAGGGACAATGAATATGTACCAGTTGAAGCCCCTGAAGTTGTGGTCAACACTATATTATTGGGTGGCGGTGAAGAAACCACTATTGAATTCGAAGCACCAGCACCTGGTACCTACTCCTTTATTTGCAGTTTTCCAGGTCATTATGCCCTAATGCAAGGAACGTTTATTGTAGAGTAAGGCATTAATTACATTGCTAAGATTTAAGAGAGCTTAGTACCCCTAGGCTCTCTTTTTTTATTTGCGTTGTCAGATATTAATTCGCCAAAGTAACAAAACTATGAGTACTACTTTTAAAACGCCGGTCAAAAGTCGCCGAGGTCTCTCCTTTTTTGTTGGATTTATTGGCGCATACTTGGTGCCCATTGGACTTAATAACCTCTTAGTAGCAATTGGCTTAAGAGAGACACTAAGTGCAACGAATACCGAGTACATAGCGTATGGTGTGTCAGGTTTAGTCTTAGGATATGCCTGTATGTCTATAACCCCAGTTCATCGGGTGCGTATACTTTCCTATTTAATTGGAAGTATTCTAGTAATGGATACCATCGCATTTTTTTCGGGTCGTTTACCCTTAGCTTTTTTAATTGACCGGATAGTTTTCTTAGGCTCATTTAGTTTTTCTGGTATCATAAGCTTATTTCTAAATACAGAATCGACTACTGAAACAGAAAAAGAAGCAAACGTAGATGGCTAATTAAGCTATCCTGAAGCGTAGCTCTTCAATTCGAGAGAGTAACTCTTGCCGATCCATTTGCGTGTAAAGTTCTGGCAATAATTTCTTCGAGGTACATTCTAATACAGCTAGTAAGGTTTGTAATTCTACCTCCTCAGGATAGGTTGGTGGAATAAAGTTTTGAATGACCTGTTCAAGCATGGCTAGATCTACCGAATCTTTACCATGTGCAACTGCTTCAAATTTAGCCCGTGTCAAAACCGCTTCCATGTCGGCACCCGATAAATGGTACGAATCTGATAAAAGTAGCTCCGGTACCACCTCTTCTTCTAATTTAATCTTAGTTTTTTTCGCCATTGCCCTAAAAAGCTCTTCCTTTTCATCGCTATTCTGAGGTGGAAATAAGGCAAGGTGTTCTTCGGCTCTACCCTGTCGCTTCAAATCAATAGGCATTAAATCTGGACGAGCTGTCATTAAAAACCAAATAATTCGGCCCCGATGCTCAGTGTTACTCATGAAACTAGCAATTTGAGAGAATACCCTACTCGATACACCACTATCGCCTGAGGCTGATCGATCTCCCAAGTAAGCATCGGCTTCATCAATCATTACCGCTACGGGTGCCATAGCCTCTAGCAGGTGTAGTATTTTTTCTAGATTCCCTTCGGTAACACCCTGCCATTGACTTCGAAAGTTCTTTAATTTTACCATTGGAATACCTACGTCCTTAGCGAAGCACTGAACTAAAAAAGTCTTACCAGTACCCACAGGCCCACAAACTAAATACCCCATGGGAAGTACTTCTGGATCACCTTCTCTCAATGCTTTCGCAGTTAACTGCAAGTGCTCCTTTACTAGTCGATGTCCTGCTACGTCTTTCAATGAGAAGGTAGATTCAACAAATTCCAACAAGCCATAGGCTTCGGCCTCGATAAGTTCTTTTTTTGTTTGAGTAATCGTATCAAGATTCAATGGCTCTTTATTTTCTTTTGCATTGAAATAAAGGGATTGCAGTTGAAGTATGGTCAAGCCAGCTGTTTGTTGGGCCAGAACATGAATAGGCAGCTCAAAAACCTTGGCGTACTCATCTACTGGTATTTCTGATTCCAAATACCTGCGCCGAGCAGATGCGTCCGGATGTGGTATGGAAATTTCAGAAGTATAGGGATGCTGAATTAATGTGCGATTTAGGTCATTTAAGTTCTCTGTAAGAATTATATGAGTAAAATCACCTCCTAACAGAACAGGGTCTTGTGCCCAACGAGTTATGTATACTAAGGCATTCCTATCCTCTACGCCCGTAGATCCCGCATCATTCATAGGAACGATTGTTTCTGCATGCTCTGTAATAAGTGCTACACTCTTATTTTGACCCAATCGTAACCTAAAGTAAGACTCAAGTATGGAAAAGATTCTAACGGGATCTTTGGGTAACGATGCAGCATAGGTCGTGCCTAAAAGTGAATCTCGTGCTTGTAATGCTTGCTCAAAATCTTCTCGGGAGGCTTTATCTCTAAAATAAACGCCAGAAGCACGGTTATAAAAAAGTACAATATCTCGTGCGCCAAAAAACTCATCGGCTAAAAATTCATGCAACCTTAAAAATTGAGGCGCCGATTCTTCAGAACCAATACTGACTAAGTCATGCACATTACCATGAATAAGAAAGGTATTTAACGTTCTACTTAAATACTTTTTCGCACAATCTTGTGACCAAATTGGATAGTGTGTAATCATAGGCTGTATAGGGTAATTAATAAAACAGAGTTACTATCATCACGACTTAAAATCAATCGTGATTTAAAACAACCATTTTTACGGTTTCAATTCGACTTTGTGTCGCTTTACTGATTATAAATCGAAATTCTTGAATAACACATTCTTCGTTTACTCTAGGAATTCGGCCTAAATGGTTGATAATAAATCCTGCTAGAGTGTCATATTCATTGGGTTCTTCAGGAACATTTATTTCTTCAAATTTTTGATTGAGTTCTTCTATCTCTACATTTCCACTAATGACATAGGTATGGTCAGCAATGCGTTTCATAATCTCATCTTCCACGTCATGTTCATCCTGAATATCACCCACTAGTTCTTCCAATACATCCTCTATAGTTACCATACCAGCTGTCCCACCGTATTCATCCAGCACTATGGCTACCGATAAATTTGCCTGTCTAAATTCTGCCAATAGATCTTTTGACTTTTTGGTATAAGGTACCAATTTAATTGGCCTCAGAATTTCTTGTATGGTTTTGGGGTTATTAAATAAATCATAGGCATACACAACCCCTATTACATCGTCAATTGATTCTTTGTAAACGGGCAACTTTGAATGACCCGAACTAATGAATAGCTGGCTGACCTCCTCTATGGATGTTCTTTTTTCTACCGCTTCGATCTCGATCCTAGGCACCATACTTTCTTTTACTCGTTTATTTGACAATTCGAGTACATTATGCAATATCTCCGAGTCATCCTGATCCAAGTCCCCATTACCTCCACTATCTCGAAGCTCCTGAACAATCCGCTCAACATCCTGTCGACGATAAATAGAGGAAGTATCCTCTGATTCATTGGAAATTAACGAGATGATTTGCCTTGAAGCTCCATCGGCAATGATGATCAGTGGTCGCAACACAAAGTGTAAGACTCGAAGTGGTAGTGCGATAAAATGGATGAGTGAATCTGCTTGTGCTCTAAAAATAGCTTTGGGTAAGATTTCACCAAAAATCATGATAAATACAGAGGCTAGTATGGTCTGCAAACTCAAGACCATGAGTTCACTTGGAACTTCCCCTACATAATCGATATATAACTGAGTAATTGGATTTGCTAAGAATATAGCCATCAAAGTAGCATAAACTACATTGACAATGTTATTACCGACCAATGTAGTGGTTAGAAAACTTTCCGGCCTACTTTTAAAAAAATCTATGGCTTTTGCCACCAAATTTGTTCGGCGCGATGCTACTTCTAGCTTAAGCTTGTTAGCGGAAACAAATGCGATTTCAGAACCCGAGAAAAAACCGCTTAATACCAAAGTTCCAAGAATTAGAAGCCACTCGTTCATTTTGTGGCCTCCTTAGATGTGTAGTTTATATGTAATCTACTCGATGGAGGTTCGTCGTTCATTAATTAATTATTGGTTCTCATTTATTTTGAAACACAGGATCTCTTTTTTCTAGGAAGGCTTTAACTCCTTCTTCGAAATCATGTGTTTCGAAAAGCGCACCGAAAAGACTCGCTTCTTTCTCAAAAAATTGCGTTGAATGCGTTTTTTGTTGTGATTTCATAGCAAAAATAACACTTTTTATGGCTAATGGCGCCATCGAACACAACGGGATGATCCATTTTTTTGCCTGATCCAACATATTCTCGTTTTCTTGCTCTAATATAGCATTAAATATCCCTACATCTACCCCTTGCTTTGCAGTAACAGTTTTGGCTGTGGTCATCCATTCCATTGCTTTGGCATATCCGATTAGACTTGGTAGCCTAACGGTTCCCCCAAAGCCAGGGATTAATCCCAACTTGACCTCTGGAAACCCAATGATGGCGTTTGGAGCCGCGAGCCTAAAGTCACATGCAATGGCCAATTCCGCGCCACCACCTAGTGCATATCCTTCTATGAGCGCTACGGTCGGTACAGGAAGCTGTTCTATCTGTCCAAAGATACGTTGTCCTCTGGTCGATACAGCTTGCGCCTCAACCTTGGTTTTCCCTTTAAATTCTTTGATATCCGCACCTGCTACAAAGGCCTTAGAACCTGCCCCTTGTAATATAATACAGCGTATTTGGTTAGTTGACTGCTCTAATATAGGATGGATTTGAGTGGACCATTCATCCAATTCCTTAAGTACATCAGCATTTAGCGCATTCAAAACCTCTGGCCGGTTTATCGTTAGCACAGCTACTGGCCCCTCTACCTCCCAAATAAGGTGCTCAAATGATGTTCGCATGGTCATTGCCTCATTGGCTTCTTGGATGAGCTATTTGAACTGGTTGATTCACTTGTTCTGAAATTTTCATTCAAAATAGCTTGATTTGAATCGTCGATGCCATAGGAAGCTTCATTAAATGCCCCAGATTCATTTGAGCTTGCTTTTTTTGCTTCAATTTGCATAAGTAACTCATCCAGTTGTGCTTCAGAGTAATATTCCTGTGCTTGACTTTCATGTGTATCTAAATCCATCGTATCCAGTAATTCAGCTGTTTCATCCACATCAGTCAATAAATTATCCAACTGGAATCCAATTTCCTCTGGCTTATTCATAGTCATTGATTGCTCGTATATGTATCGAATGGCATCTTCTATAGTTTCTAGGTGGGTTTCACACATAGCATATTTCTCTTGAGCCACAGTAAATTTTTGCAACCGCTTCTGTAAAATAGTCACTCGCCTGGTTTTTGAATCTTTAAGTTTTCCGGGTTCAAGTGTTTTAATATGATTAATTAATTGAACCAATTCTGACTCGACTTGCTTCTCTACTTGAACATTTAAATAGACATTGTATCGTCTGATAAGATCTAAAAGGTTTAGATGATTGGTCAAAGTACTATCTAATTTTTCAGAAATAGCTCTTAACAAACCCTGTGAGGTGTAGGGGAGTTTATCAAAATTTTCAGTGATGAGCTTAGTTAAATGTTTTGATACCAAAAACCGCTTTTGAGAGGCTTGATCCAACGATTGGAAAATAGCTTTGTCGTTATTGGTATGGTAACGCTCTTGCATTTTTTTGAGTTCAATACTTTTGCGAACCTCTGGTAATTTAGTGGCAATTCCCAGATACATGAGCTCAGCCCCCATGAGCACTGACAAAAGAGCGATTCCTAGGTCTGGCACATAGGATGTTAAGGCCACCGAACCAGCCCCTCCTATAATGAGTGCTGCAACATTGATGGGGTGCTTAAAAACTTCTCGAGCATAATTTATTGAGCCTTCAGTATTCATTGTTTATCTACTGCCTACCTATAGTTTTACTTGTTTTACTAGCTCTCGCTCTTTTATTTATTTCATCGTTGATTAAACCCATTTCGTTTTTGATTATTTCTAGGCTTTCTTTCGCCTTTATTTGTTGGGTTTTATTAGCTTCCTTTGCCGTACTAGCTTTTTCAAGCCCCGAATCAATATCAGTTTTATCCAGGTTCCCAGTGTGGTCTTGCGATTTGGGAAATTCGGTTTCTCCCACCGAATCAATATCGTTGAATGTTAACCCTAAACGTGACAATGAAGCTTCAACCCCCTGCAAAGCACGTTGTACCGTTGCACTTCGAAGCGCTGCTTTATGCTCTTTCTTCAGCGCTTTGACATCCGCATAATGTTGTTTCCATACGTTTTTTAATGCTTCAAACTCGGTATGTTTCGTTTCCTCTGACAAATTGACTAGTTTTTTGACCCAATTGATTTCTTCGTAGACGTATTTTCCTGAGCTGGGTTGCTACTTTGTTCCTCTAAAGACTCTACATCTACACTCCCCTCACGGGTTAAAGCATCTTGTTCTGTGTCGGTATCAGTTAATGGCTGCTTTGATTCTGTGCTTTCAGGATTCATCTCCAGTTTAAATTGTTCTACTAACTCATGAGCTCGTAATTTTTCTGCATTAGCCTCAATTTCCATGGTTTGGGTATCTAAACTATCCAAAGCTATTTCCATTCTGGCTTCATTTTTAGCAGATTCTTCATTGAGGCGATTAATCATTTCATCATGCGTCTGGTCTATTCCACCCACCTCAAATTGCTCTAGGGTATCAGCAATTTTAGCCTGCCATTCGGAACGTTCACTTGCTCTCAGGGCTTCTTTGGCTTCCTGTATTTTGCGGTCTTTTTCCCGCATGAATACCTCTTTCACCTTTAGTGCCTTTTCATAGGCTTTTTCTGCAAATACGAGTTGATTGTTGGTTGAAATCAAATCCTCTTTAGCTTTTTCTAATTGCAGCGCATACCCTTCTGCTATATCGTCCCGATTTGCTTGGATGGCCGATTTAATTTTTCTTGTAAGATCCTGAACTCTTGCCTCCCCTCTACTAGCCTCTTTTTTTAGCATGATTAAATTTGCTTTGACCGTAGCAATATTCTCGTTCATTTGAGGGATTTGGTCATTTAGTTCGCGGATATTTTGTTCCAAAATCAATTTTGGATTTTCCATAGAGCTCACCACGCCCCCGAACAAAGATTTAATGGCACGAATAAAACGTTGAAACATAATTTTTTAGACTATATGATTGATTAATTTGGCTTATTTATATTTCTACAATGTATTTAAAAAAATGGATAAACTCTGTTAAGAATATGCTCTTGGGCCGTTTTTGTCTACTATGTGAGAAACTAATGGCTGTGGATTTGTCTGAATAAGTCCCCATTCTATGGAAGAAAACACCCAGTGTTCAAGTTCATTTACATCAAGGTCTTTATTCGTATGTAGGGTCATCAAAGTTTCACCCTTTTGAACATAATCTCCAAGCTTTTTTTCGAGTATAATGCCTGCTAATGGGTCCACATCATCTTCTTTTTGCTGCCTACCTGCCCCCAATCTCACACTTAAAGTACCTAGTTGATAGGCATCTAAACGGGTGATAAATCCTTGAGTGCGACTCAATATTGGATAAGAATGTTTGGCTGCACCCCTTGAATCTGGCTTGTCTATATAGCTCAAATCACCTCCCTGTGCTTCAACTATATCCTTCAATTTTTGAAAGGCTTTTCCAGAAGATATGGCTTTTTTTGCCTCAACAATACCCGCCTCAATCGTCGGTACGCTACCCGCTAGGTACAGCATAGCCCCTGATAGGAGTAAACTTTGACTCTGGGTATCTGAAGGGCCATTTCCCTGTAGAGTATCAATTGCTTCTAGCACTTCTAACCAATTTCCAATAGCTAAGCCAGTGGGAGTCTCCATATTTGAGATAAAAGCAATGGTAGGCTTACTGAAGCTCTCCCCTATATCAACCAGTGTTTGAGCGAGTTCTATAGCGTGAACTTGGGTTTTCATAAATGCCCCTGAGCCATATTTCACATCCAATACCAAGGCATCAATTCCCTCGGCTAATTTTTTACTCATAATACTACCGGCAATCAATGGGATAGATTCGACGGTGGCGGTAACATCACGTAGAGCATACATCTGCTTGTCGGCAGGAGCCATTTCATCGGTTTGACCCGCAAGTACTAGGCCATGCTTTTCTACCAATTCGACATACTTTTTCAGTGTGACATCCACTTTAAAACCAGGTATGGATTCAAGTTTATCCAAGGTACCACCAGTATGCCCTAAGCCTCTTCCTGATACCATCGGAACAGGAACTCCCAAGCTAGCTACAATTGGAGCAAGAATAAGGGATAATTTATCCCCAACCCCCCCCGTAGAATGCTTATCCACTTTTGTGCCAGGAATATGAGTCAAATCTAATACACTCCCTGAGCTCAACATAGCATGAGTAAGAGAAGAGGATTCTTGATCATTGAGACCATTTAAAAAAACAGCCATCAAAAAAGCACTCATCTGATAATCTGGCACATACCCTTTAGCATATTGGTGAACTAAAAATTTCATCTCATTGTCTGACAATATGTTACTGTCTCTCTTTTTTCTTATTAATTCCGCTATTTGGTAATCCATACAGGCTTATCATTTGGTGTTACTACATTAAAAGTAGCTAAGCTAATGCATTAATTCTAATTTATTGAATAAGAGTCCTTCCCCAGTCTGTTGCTGCAATGAAAATAATGCAAGACTAGTTGTATCATTATAAAAGATGTACCTTCGTTTGATTTGAAATGAACATTTCTGAACTATGCTGTAAATTATAGCTTAAACCTTGTTCACCACTGTACCCAAAGCTAAGTTTATGACTAATTTCATTAGAACCCTTGTTCGAAATCTGGATTCTAACTTAGGTACATTATCTTTTATTTACGGTTTATAAACTAATATGAAACCGAAACCAATAAAAAAATTCTAGCCTGTACGTGAGAATATTAGCCGATCAACATATTCATTATTTAGATAAACTTATACCTAACCACGTTGAATTAGTTCACTATGACAGCTCTGAAGGTATACCAAGGCTAGAAGGATTTGACGCTTGGGTGCTCAGGACCGTGACTAAGGTGAACCCAAAGACCGTACCTAGCCTCCCTAAAGAACTCAAATTTATTGGAACAGCTTCTGCAGGAACTGACCACATTGACATGGAGTACCTAAGTCAAAATCACATCCAATTTGATCATTCTCCAGGCTGTAATGCTAATGCAGTAGCAGAGTACGTACTTACATCGATTTTGGCATGGTGCGTATCGACCCGGAGAGAGTTAAACAACCACAAAATTGGGATTATTGGCATGGGGCATACGGGAGGAGCTCTAGCAAAAAAATTGCAAGCAATTGGGGTGTCTTATGCTGGCTATGATCCGCCGAAAGCCTTGCGAGAGGAATCATTTAGGAGCTGTCATTTGGATACTCTTAAGGATTGCGACATTCTGAGTTTTCACCTGCCCTATATCGATCAAGGCAGGTATCCCACTCATCATTTCATACCTGACATTTTGTCGCTTAGCCCAAAACACAAGCTTATTATCAATGCTGCTAGAGGCGGCATTATAAAGGAAGATTATTTATTGAGGCACAATGAATTAAATTCATTATCTAATAAAAAAGTTAGCTTTGTTTTGGACGTTTGGGAGACCGAACCGGTACCCAATAAAGCACTTGTTAACCAGGCTTTTATCGCCACCCCGCACATTGCCGGATACTCTAAGCAAGCTAAGATTCAGGCCTCTAAAGGGGTTTTAAGGCGTCTTTTAAGTTATTTTGATACAGAATGGGCAGATAGTAAATGGCAATATGAACAGGTGGAAAGCATGAAAACGAAGCTAGGAGAGGTACGTGAACGTGGATGTAATGGAAAAACTAATACATTAAACCTTAGTGCTTTACACGGTTTGCATAACTATGATTATGAGATGCGGAAGTTGATTAATCTGCCCGGATATGACGCTGACATAGATCCGTTCAACACAAGTATAGCTCGGGGGTTTCAGTCATTAAGAAACACCATAGAACTTCGAAATGAATTCACACATACTACATTTCCAAAAGGTCTCTCCGATGATTTACGACCTGTATTTGCACCGGATTAACCAGCCAATCTGACTTCGAAGATCTGTATTATAAAGAAAACAATGAAGCCGCTGTTACGTCGGTTTGCTTCTCTACTTCTTCTTGGCTTATCTCAAAAAGTTCTCCTAGTTTTTTATAGATAAAGGCTAGGTGAGCAGGCTCATTGCGCTTACCACGCAACGGAGTGGGTGAGAGATATGGTGAATCAGTTTCTACTATGAGTTTATCTAAAGGTAGCTGCCGAACAACCTCAGCAACCCCTGCATTTTTAAAGGTTACTACCCCTCCTATTCCAAGATGGAATCCAAGATCTATAGCTTGCATTCCCTCTTCATATGTACCATTAAAACAGTGCCAAACTCCTTTGACAGAACCATTTTGATGCTTAGCTATGGTTTGCAATAAATCTTGAGTGCTGTCCCTATTATGTAACACAATTGGCTTATTGACACTTTTAGCAAGTTCGAAATGTACATCAAGACTAAGCATCTGTTCTTTTTTATACTCTTTTGACCAATAGTAGTCTAAGCCCGTTTCCCCAATCCCTGTATAATGAGACAAGGAGGCATATTGCTGTAGCCAGTTCTCTAATTTTTGAATCCACCTAAGCTCACCCCAAATCGGAATTTGATTTTGTACTTCACAGGGATGCAAACCAATCATAGGGTGCAATTTAATACCCTGGGACCCACTGTTAACTTGTGCGATTGCTTCCATTTGAGCAACAGATTCAGGACTGATTGCAGGCATTAAAACATGCCTAATACCCAAATCTACAGCCCGATTAATCATCGCTGTAGCATCTTCATAATAGTCTGGTAAAAATATATGGGCGTGGGTATCAATCATAGAGTATATTGCTAGAGTAAATTATGGCTTATATACTCAAAATAGCTTATTTTTACAATAATTTACAATAAGTCGGACTTGTAAAAATCTCTAATCCTACTGCTTTTACGAGGGTATTACAGTATTTTACAAACTCCATCTAACAACCGAATTATACGGTAATAATCGCGTCAATATAACCAATTAGTCCAATGTCAGTATCCCTTTCCGATTTTGATCTAACCAGCCAAGAACGCATCCCCACTCTGTTATTCAATACAGCCATTGAAGGATCGTTGTATGTGGCGAATTCCATCGCTGAACTCATTGAATCCAGAAATAAAGAGTCTAAGTCTACGGTATTAGGACTTGCTACTGGATCTACCCCAACCCAAGTCTATGATGAGCTAGTACGAAAGCATAAAGAGGAAGGACTAAATTTCGAGCGAGTGATCACCTTTAACCTAGACGAATATTTCCCTATGGCTCCTGATGCACATCAGAGTTATGTCCATTTTATGCATGAATATCTCTTTAATCACATCAACATAAAGCCAGAGAATATTCATATTCCCGATGGAACCCTAAAAAAAGATGGGGTTGCGGCATTCTGTGAAGAATATGAGGCAAAGATTGCGCAGGTAGGCGGTTTAGATGTTCAAATCTTAGGCATCGGTCGAACAGGTCATATTGGCTTTAATGAACCGGGTTCTACCATCGACTCAAAAACCCGACTTATTACACTTGATCGATTAACCATGTTAGATGCTGCTAGTGGGTTTTTTGGGATTGAAAATGTACCTAGAAGAGCCATTACCATGGGCGTTGGAACGATTTTGCAAGCCAAAAAAATCTATATGATGGCTTGGGGTGAAGGTAAAGCTAATATAGTTCGAGAAACCATCGAAGGAGCTATGAACACATCAATTCCAGCTACTTTCCTTCAGCAGCATAAACAAACAGAAGTTATATTAGACACAGCAGCCGCTGCGGAATTGACCCGAATTAAAACCCCTTGGTTGGCGGGCCCCATTAAATGGAATAATTTTCTCATAAAAAAGGCGGTCATCTGGTTAAGTCTTAAATTAACCAAGCCTATTTTAAAGTTGACCGAAGAAGATTATCGTGAATTTGGAATGAACGATATTTTAGTTGAAATAGGTACAGCTTATAACGTGAATATTAGGGTATTTAATCAGATTCAGCACACCATCACTGGTTGGCCTGGTGGTAAACCCAATGCCGATGATACCTATCGACCAGAACGTAAAACCCCATTCCCAAAAAAGGCGTTGATTTTTAGTCCTCACCCCGATGACGATGTAATTTCAATGGGAGGTACCTTTATACGCTTGGTCGATCAAGGACACAAGGTCCATGTAGCTTATCAAACCTCTGGGAATATCTCTGTTTTTGACGATGACGCCTTACGATTCGCTGACTTTGTTTCCGATTATCATGATGCATTTAAGTTAGATGATTCACTGGTTGATTCTATTTTTAGTGGAATACGGAGCTTTCTAGCAGAAAAAAATCAAGCGGAACCCGACTCGGAAGAAATTAAAATTATCAAAGGCCTTATTCGACGAGGTGAAGCAAAAGCAGCTTGTAGATATGTAGGTATTCCTGATGAAAATATTCACTTTTTGGACCTACCCTTCTATGAAACGGGAAAAATTCGCAAAAAACCTATTGGCCCGGATGATATTGCCATAGTTAAGAAGCTAATTGAAGAAATTAAACCTCACCAAATCTATGCAGCAGGTGATTTTTCTGACCCTCATGGGACCCATAGAGTCTGTTTAGAGGCCATTTTTCAAGCTTTACGCGAATTGAAAGATGAAGAATGGATGAAAAATTGCTATGTGTGGCTTTATCGAGGCGCATGGCAAGAATGGGAAATAGAAGACATAGAAATGGCCGTACCATTAAGCCCTGAAGAAACCGATAAAAAACGCAGAGCCATTTTTAAACATCAATCCCAGAAAGATAGACCTCTATTTCCCGGTACAGATAAAAGGGAATTCTGGCAACGAGCGGATGATCGGACCCGTTCAACTGCAGAAACCTATGATCAACTTGGATTAGCTGAATACGAAGCAATGGAAGCATTTGTTCGTTGGAAGGAGCTGGATACCTAATAAATTAACGTAGTATAATTACATGAAAACACGTTTTTACCTTTTCCTAATAGCAGTTACTATACTGCATTGTTCACAGAATGAATCACTGACCTATGATATTGTTATCGTTGGTGGAGGGACCAGTGGCACTGCTGCAGCTATTCAAGCTGGTCGTATGGGCGCTAATGTTTTACTTCTTCAGGAACAAGAATGGCTTGGAGGCATGCTCACCGCAGCCGGAGTGAGTGCAACCGATGGAAACCATAAGCTACCATCTGGTATTTGGGGGGAGTTTAGGGACTCTTTATATACACGTTATGGAGGCCCTGAAGCTTTATTTACGGGATGGGTAAGCAACACCCAATTTGAAGCATGATCAATTAAAAAATCAGCCCCTAATTTGGCTATGTCGAACCATTTTTGATTCGCATGAACTGTTCCATAAAGTTTAGAAAACATCCACACTTGTCTGGCCTGCAGCCAAATATGCTTGGTGGAATCATATATTTT
>CALKOA010000131.1 GCA_938091655.1 uncultured Balneolaceae bacterium
AATACGCTGACTCACTAGTTATGATGAAACACTTTACGATTACCAAACGCCAAGAAGAGCATATTGCGATTCTTGAAATAAATGGAGAACTGGATGCTCATACTGCTTTCCAGCTTGAACAGCAGTTTAAAACCTTAATTGAAACCGAAGCTTACCACATAATTGTAAACTGTTCGAACTTAGAATATATAGCGAGTGCTGGACTGGGTGTGTTCATGGCCTATATAGAAGACATTCGAAATCTTGGCGGGGATATTAAACTATCAAACATGACCGGTGGTGTGTATCACGTCTTCGACTTATTAGGTTTCCCTAGTTTGTATGATATATACAAAGATGAATCTGAGGCTCTTAACAGTTTCAAAACCCAAAAGTAGTCCGGTTTAGTATCTTGAAAGCCTCAACATCGCATAGCATTAATGTATCCTCCTCTACTGAGCATCTGCGAGAAGTGCGCGAGTTTGTTCAAAATTTTGTGCAACAATTTGATGTGAATAAAAAGAATTTAGACGAAATCATTTTAGCGGTTGATGAAGCTTATACTAACATCATAAAACACGCCTACAATAACGATCCCAATCACAATGTGAAAATAGAATTAGGCACCTCTACAGACACATTATGGGTACGACTTAGCGATACTGGTTCTCATTTTAATGCGGATGACTATCAACCTCCAGATCTTCTAAAAAGAATTAAAAATAAACAACGTGGGGGTATGGGTGTTTATTTAATTAATAAACTTATGGATTCGGTGGAATATTCTAGCGCCGGTAAAACCAATACCATATTGATGCGAAAACGGATCTAACAAATGATTGGATCTAGTTCAAATGATCGAGCCCTTCAATTAGGGCGTTTTGAACAACGTACACTCTTGGAGACTGGCCGAGATCTAATTGAGTCTCAAGATCCAGAATTCATTTTAAACAACTTACTTCTGATCAGCCTTGGGAAATTAAGAGTAAGTAGCGCCTGTATTATTGTACACAGACCAGGTGAAGATCGTTATGTAATCTCAAAAGGAAAAGGTCGTTTTTCCCATCTTGAAGGTCAAATGCTTACCCATGAGCCCGAAATCAGGAGCTTAAAAAAAGGGGTCTACCCCTCCAGCGAACTCCCTGAACTTTTTGAGGGGCTAGAGCTCTCAAAGGATGCTGTGATGTTTCATTTGAGAACATCTACCCATCATATCGGGTTTCTTTGTATTGAACCCACCTTTAGATCTGAGGCTATTACGACACAGGAACAGGATTTCATTGAAAATTTATGCCTCATTACCTCAGCTACACTTTCTAGTTCAAGAATGTTTGAAGAACTAAAAAAAATAAACCGACGACTCGACAGAAAAGTCCATGATTTAGATTCGCTTTTTGAATTAAGTAAGGACTTTAACCAAATGCAGTCAATTGATGAGTTAAGTCGGACCATGAAGTTTGCTCTATTAGGACAACTTTTCGTAAATCGCTTTCTATTTTTATTCAAAGAAGGTGGGCAGGCAAAAGTGTTGGTTCAATCTGGACTTCAATTAAAAGCTCCGGAACATAATCCCTTAATACTTTTTGACATACCTAGAGTAATGGCAGTCGAGACAATGACTGAATTTGGGGATGATAGCTCCTCAAAAGATGAACTAGAAGCTTGGGCTACCTATTTAAGCCAACAAAGAATTCATTATGTATTGCCCGTTCAATCTCAAGGAGAGACTTTAGGTGTTATAGGCATAGGCAATAAAAGTACAGGACAGGCCCTAGCTGGTGATGAGCTTGATTTTGTACTATCATTGGCCAATTTAGTTGTACTTAACATTAAACGAATTCAATTACTGCAAGAACAACTACTCAATGAACAATTTCAAAAAGAATTAGAGCTAGCTCGAACCATTCAGGAGGGCTTACTACCAAAAAAATTACCCATTATAGAAGGTTTGGATGTAGCCGCCATAAATATCCCCTCAAAGCAAATAGGCGGCGACTATTTTGATTTATTCCGGTTGAATGATGGAGGACACCTATTAAGTATAGCCGATGTTACAGGTAAGGGAGTTCCAGCTGCTTTACTCATGGCTAATTTGCAAGCTATGATTCACGCCTTAGCATTGCAGGATACCACTCTCGAAGCTGCCACTGGGACCATAAACAATTTTATATACACGAATACCCCAGCAGATAAGTTCATCACCTTCTTTTGGACTAAAATTGAAGCTGACGGTAAAACCCTCAAGTTTGTGAATGCTGGTCACGACCCTCCTATTATTTTTCGAAGAAGTAAAACTGACCCGATGAATGAACGTAACGTACACGTTGAACAAATCGAATTGAATGAAGGAGGTTTACTCTTAGGCGCTCTTCCTACATTAGCCCCTTATACGGTTTCGTATTTTACCTTAGAAGCCAATGATGTAGTAATTTTCTTTACAGATGGAGTGACTGAGGCCATGCACCCTACAACGGAGGAGGAATACAGTGTTAAACGGCTAAAAAAAGTTGTCTTGGGGAACTTAGATAAAACAGCGGAAGAAATAAAAAATGCTATTATATCCGAGGTCAATGAATTCTCAAAACACCTACGATTTGATGACCTAACCCTAATTGTGGTCAAGAAAGAATAGAAAATTAACCAGCTATTTTTAAGTTATTGAATCCTAAAATTCCTTTGGGTTCAGGTCTAGATTCCTGACTTAACACGATAATTGCCTTATAGGTATTATATCTATTTAAAATATTTTGAACGTATTGAACCGTCTCAATTCCTCTGGCATATCCATGACGAGTTTGTTCATAATACTTTGGCTCCATCTTTTTTAACAAAGACGGTGATACATCTGCCCATTTATTAGGATCTTTATTGTGATCCATTGCAATTCTTCGGGCATCGGCTATGTGTCCAGCTCCGGCATTATAGGTAGCCAAAGCAAACGACCAGCTTTCCAATGAATCCATATAAGAATAATGTTGTATATGCTCGGATAAAATACGGGCTCCTTCTCGAATATTTATTTCAGGAATAAGTAGCGAATCGGCGGTTTGTTCTGAATATTTAGGGATTACCTGCATCATGCCAACAGCACCTGCCCAACTCACCACCGTCGGATCAAATTTAGACTCTTGAGCAGCTACCGCAGTAAGCATAACCCAATCCAATCCAAATTCAGCGGCCACTTGTTGCATTAAACTGTCATAAGGAGATAGTGCCCCTATATTTTGCTGATCTTTAACAGGATTAAAGTAATCGGCCATTTGCCGACTTCCTTCGAAATATTTTTTGCGTAGTACATTAAGAAACTCACTACGCTTGGGAGTTCCATTTTCATCAATCCACATATGCTGGGATAAAAAAGAGTTTACCTGTTTTTCTAGTATGGGCGCATTGGTACGTAGAGCCCAAGCAATATCATCATTTCGGGTGAGAACAGGGCCTTCTATCAATCCGCGCATATACTTTTTTGACGCCTGTAATATATGATCATCCGCAACCGTAGCTAGAACTTCTCCCCGAGCTAAGTCCATAAGGATACTTTCAGTGGAACGCTCTTCTTCTATGACATTGAGTTTCAAATTCCATCCCATGTCCATTAATCGTAGTAATACGGGATAGTAGGAGCTATTTTTTTGGATAGTTATAGGAATTCCTTCTAGCTCATTAACCTGATAGGGAATATACCCTAATGCCGTGGATACAACAACCACCTGATTTACTTTATTGTAGGAGCGTGAAAAACGAAGCCATTTGGAGCGCTCTTCGTTGATCGTTAGATTATCCGCAATGATATCTCCCTTCCCATTATTCAACAATTCAATGGGTGATTGGTTGGGCGCAGGTATTATGACTTCAACGCTTAGACCGTGATATTTGGCAAAAGCCTGAACAAACTCATATTCAAAACCAGCTTGAATACCATGATCTAAAAAATAACTCCCCGAACTATAACGAGTGATCATCCTGAGAACCCCTTCTTCTTTTATCTGATCAAAATCTCTAGATATTGGAGCTGAAAACTCGCTAGATATGGATTCAATAGCTTTGTAATCTTCTATCTTGTCACTACAAGAAAATAAAAGAAATGAGCCCAAACCCAAGTATAGAGTCTGTTTATAGCGTTTCGATATGGTAAGAATAGATGACATTCTTTTAAGTCTTGGCAGGAGGTAAATCATTGTTTTGCTCCTAAGACATTGATAAATATACGGAATATTTTTTTATGATACTTCTTAATGGCTTTATCGTGGCCTAATGACCCTCTAAGGCTTGATTATCGGGATTTTTTAGCCCATGTTAAGAGGATCCCTAGAAATATGACCCCCATTCCTATCAAAGACCAAAACAAAGGTATTTCTCCAAAAATAATGAACGCTACTACCGATGATAATACAGGTTCAAAAAGAATAAGAGTCGATAGTAAGGTTGGTGAAACAAACTTAACCGCGTAATTCAAACTGCCATGCCCAATAATTTGAGGACCTAATGCTAGTGCCACTCCCACCCATAACAAAGAAGGATGTACAAGCTCCCTAAGCCCTAAACTCTTCCCACTAACCGAAGCTACGATTCCTTTCAACAGTACGGAGTCCGATGCATTAATCCAGCCCCAATGCGCTGCACTATACAAGGCGAATAAAACGATAAACGCGGTTGCAGCCGCCCAACCATATACAGGTACAACATACTCTATCCAGCTAGTTTGTTGCCGAATACGATTACCAACTAAAAAGTATACTGCAAATATTATGGCCGCTAGCACAGCAAGGGAATTCCCTAATACAGGATTTGGATACATACCCTCGGCAGCTTGATCACTAAAGCCTAAAATAATGGACCCAATAAATGCAATGAACACACCTAGCCAAACAGTCCATTGAAATCGATACTTAAACGCTATTCTCTCAACTAAAATGAGCAGTATCGGATGAATGGTTACCAAAACAGAAGCTGAGGCTATAGAAGTAAAATAGATGGAACTAATCCATGCAATCAAATGAAGGCCTAAGCTGGCGCCTGCTAGGGCCATCCACCAAAATTGTTTCGAAACTTCGCTTTGCACACCCTTAGTGTCAATGGATGAGCCTTGTGTATCCTTAAGCGTTTTCCTTCTATACCAAAAATAAAAGGGTAACAAAACAATATAAGCGGTAAGGGTTCGTACGACCGCTAACAAGAAAGGTGAACTATCCGAAGCAAATCGAACTAATACAGGAGAAAAGCCAATTGCCGAGAGTCCTATTCCCATGATTAGGAATACTCTCCATATGGGGATCTCTTGTGTGGGGTTACCGCTATGCATTTATTTAGACTGCATTACTCTTTAGACTAACGCAGCCGGTCCATAGATTTAACAAGTTCATCATCTTTACGAACCCCACGAACAGCTAAAAACTGTACACCGAATGCAGTAGTAACCAGGGCAATACCAATTGCTTCGTCCCACAAATAGGTACCTATTCCACCAAGTGAAAAGAGAATGCCAAAGGAACCACCTACTAACATAATTTGAAATAATTGGGCTATTCGAATGGTTTTCATCTGTAGTGTTCGATTCGAATATTGAAAAATAGCCCATAAACTAATTACCACAGAAAGCGCCGCAACAACTACAAGCCCAATCCATATCCAATCCTGCGGCCCTTCTATTGCTCTTTTAAAAAGTGCCGTAGCAAACATGAATCCATTTAGTATAATACTACTTATTAAGTAGACGGTCTGAACACGTTGAATCATACGTCAATAATTTATTCCGTTATAGGTGTGCTTTCTTTGCGAGCAAAAAATAGTTGCTGCAGAGATTGTTTGCCTCGCTCAATAACACTGTATAGGACAGGCACCAATATTAGAGTAAGGAAAGTAGAAAATAACAGTCCAACAATTACTGCAATAGCCATTGGTCCCCACCAAGCTGCCTGTTCACCCCCCCAATAAATGTATTCTCCTAGATGTGTAAAAAATTCGAGGGGTTTATTAACCAGTGTGATAAAATCAAAGTTAAATCCAACTGCTAGTGGAACTAAGCCCAAGGTCGTGGTTATAGCCGTTAAAATTACCGGACGAAATCGAACTTTACCTGCCTGCACTAACGCTGAACGTAAATCAAGACCGTCTCTAGTTCGTAAAATATCCACGTAGTCGATAAGTACTATAGCGTTATTTACCACTACCCCAGCTAAAGAAATTAACCCCAAAAAGGCCATGAGTCCAAAAGCCATCTGAAAGGTTACCAACCCATAAAATACTCCAGCGGTCGACATAACTACGGAACTTAGAATAATAACCGGTTTTACTATGGAATTAAATTGAGAAACCAAGATAAATGCAATTAAGAAGACAGCAATCAGAAAGGCTCTACCTAAAAAAGCAAACGATTCGTCTTGTTCCTGCTGCTGCCCCGTCCACTCATAATTATATCCTGGGGGTAAACCGTCCAAATACATAGCCAATACTTGCTGCGCTTCTGCTAAGACCGCATTTGATTGATAGCCGGAACGAACATCAGCACTCACCGTTATTACTCGCTCAGATTCTTTATGTCGAATTCCACCGAAGCCGTCACTAATCTCCCAGGAAGCTACTTCAGAAAGTGGTATCTGTATCCCTTCATGAAATACCGTCAAATCCGATAAGGTGCTTAAATCGTCGCGATATTCCTTTGCTAGCCGAACTACAATCTCATACTCTTCCTTTCCATCCCTGAATTTTGAAGCTTCAACTCCATTAATTGCTTGCCGAACCGTCATCCCAATCATATTGGTGTTAAGTTCATATAGACCTGCTTTTTCTCGATCTACTTCCACTCGTATTTCTGGTCGAGAGTCCGGTAGATCTGTTTCTAAACCATCCATTTTTGCAAAAATTGAGTCGGCTTCCAAGGCGCTTAACACATCATTAGATATTCTCGTCAATTCAGTCATATCAGGACCAGAAATTTCTAAATTAATAGGAGGGCCTGTTGGTGGTCCGTCCTGCGGTTTTTCTACGGTAATTTTAGCCCCTGCTATAATACCATTAAGATCATTTCGCATATACTCCATCGCCTCAAAGATATCACCCTCACGAAGTTCGTAGTCAACAAAATTTATGGCTACCGTTCCTTTGTGAGTAGAATTACCACCCCCACCAGCAGGGTCACTTGAAATAGCGGCGCCTGAAACAGCTAATATGGTATTAATATCATTCGCCTGTGGAATATTTTTAACTCGTTCTGCAACCTTATCAACAACAGATCGAGTAAACTCTACATCAGAACCTACTGGAGTTTCAATTTGAACATAAACATCTCTCGGGGGAATGTCTTCTGGAAAGAATTCAGTCCCTGGATTGAATACTCCCAAGACAACAAAGCTCATAATTAGCACAAAAAAGGCAGTTCCAACCGTTTTTAGACGGTTATTTAGAGCCCATACAAGGGAATTTTCATAGGTACCTATGAATACATTCAAGCCTTCTGCTTGCCACCATTTGCCAGTAGGAGCTAACACATATTTATTTAGTAACCATAATAATACCCCTAAAACGACAAGCATAGTCCATGTAACAAAACTACTTAGCACTAAGACTAGCAGCACCAAAGCCAACATACTATAAAGTATTTGTTTACCCCGCTTGGTTAACTGTGCTTTGTTGGTATCACCATCAATAGTCATGAATAAAGCACATATCACCGGGTTAATAATTAGTCCAACAAATAAAGAACTACTCAGGGTAATGATTAGTGTTTTTGGTAAGTACCCCATAAACTCTCCCACCGTACCAGGCCAAAAAATCATAGGAAAAAAAGCCGCAAGCGTGGTGGCTGTTCCGGCAATAATTGGTCCAGCAACCTCTCCTGTTCCTTTTTTTGCGGATTCAAAATTATCATACCCATCTTCTAGATATCGATAAATATTCTCTACAACTACGATGGCATTATCGACCAACATTCCTAAGGCTAATATCAAAGAGAATAAAACAATCATGTTCATGGTTATGCCGAGTGCACTTAAAATGATAAACGACAAAAACATAGAAAGCGGAATGGATATCCCTACAAAGGATGCGTTACGTACCCCTAAGAAAAACAGCAGAACGCCAATAACCAAAATAAGTCCAGAAATGATATTGTTTTCCAAACTACTTACCATATTCTTTACATCTTTGCTTTGATCGTTGGTAATTTTGTACGTGGTTGTGGGGGGCAGGGTGGGTAAAGCATCATCTAAAATGGCACTTACCCGATCATAAGTTTCTAATATATTCTCACCCGTACGTTTTTTTACACCTAGGGTAATTACTGGAGATTCATCCAAAGTTGAGTAGGTTTCTCTTTCTTTAAATCCAAAGGTCACATTGGCAATATCTCTCAGATAAATAGGTTTGCCCTCGTTCACCTTTAACACCACATCCTCAATTGGAGCCGTCTCCTGATATTGACCTGGCACACGCAATAAAAAACTCTTGGTTCCTACCGATATATCTCCACCTGGGATAGTAACATTTTCAGCACTAATCGCACCTATAATGTCACCAAAGCTAAGGTTATAATATTTTAATTTGGCCAAGTCTACATCAACCTGTACTTCTCGTTCTAACCCACCTGTAAGATCTACCCCTAAAACCGTCGGGATTGCTTCGATTTTATCTTGTAGGTCCTCGGCTATATCTTTCAGTATTTCCAAGTCGTAATCTCCCGATAAATTGATCTGCATAATGGGAAACTCACTCAAGTTCACCTCCTGAACCAAGGGTTCCTCGGCATCTTCAGGAAGCTCTGCTTTTGCTAGATCTACCTTCTCACGTACCTTTTGAAGGGCCTCCTCGATATCAATACCCGTATCAAATTCTAAAACCACACTGGAATAACCTTCCGTCGAGGTAGAGGTCATTTCTTTGATTTCAGAAATATTTCCTAATTCATCCTCTAATTTTCGTGTCACTAGGCTCTCCATATCCTCTGGTGATACACCAGGATAAAGCGTGACTACAAAAATATTAGGTACCGTAATATTAGGGAATGATTCTTTAGGAATGGTCAGATAGGAAATGATTCCCATAATGGCCACTAAAGCCACCAATACCATAACACTTATTCTGTTATTAATGGCAAAAGTGGACAGCCAAAATTCTTTTCTGTTATCTGTATTTGTCGTAGACATAATCCTTACTTGAATAGTTTTTATTAGTCGAATGCAAGTACGGGACCCGTCGAATTAACCACATTAATGCGCACCCCATCATTTAAAAACGCCGAGCCAATGGTAATGATTTCGTCACCGGGTGCCAAGCCTTGATTAATAACCACTTCGGTTTTAAACGATGGGCCTAATTCCACTTTTCGTTCACGGGCAATATCTTTTCCTTCTGAATTGGTACCCTTGACATACATCACATAACCATCATCTTTTGAATACAC
>CALKOA010000132.1 GCA_938091655.1 uncultured Balneolaceae bacterium
TAATAATAGGAAGCCAATCATCATATAGAAGAGGTTGAAAGACCACATTCCCCAAAATGGGCTAATAAACAATCTATCGGCTAATTTTTCTCCTTGAATTACCGATATCCAGTATACTGTTAACAATATTGAGGCGATAATTGCGGCATATCCAACATTTCCTTTTCGCGTTAGTATCCCAATGGGCGCACCCAATAAAACAAATATGATGCAGGCAAAAGGAATAGAGAATTTCTTGTGAATTTCAACCCAATATCGTTGAATTCGTTTAACTCTCCATAACTCATTGCTTTTGGCCCGCTCTATTTGGGATTGGGCATTTTCAACTTGGCTGTAACCTAAATTTGCAAGACGAATTTGTTGCGTTGTAGAGCCGACTTGGTTCAGAATAAAGAGATTTGATTGGGCTATATGCCCCGATTTAGTAGGTTTAGTCGATGCAGCTCCTTGGTTGAAGGTTGCAGGATGAAGTGTACTAATGGAATCTTCAACTATTTGATAGCGCAGTTCATTTATTTCTTGTTCAAGGGTATCAACAACAAAGGCCATCGCTTGAATACTCATGGTGCGATCGCTTCGGGAAGAGTTTGAGCCCACACTTCGATTAAAAGCTAGGTCAGAAAGATCAAAGGTTTTTCGATGCTTATGAAACTCGATTTGCTCCATATTTCGGTCTCGAGTAGACGCTCGTTTGCTAGGATATCGAAGAATTTCACCATCGAATAAATGCAAGGTAAGTGCTTCAGTGCCCTCACTTGTTAAAAAACCTTTATCTGCTTTGATATAGGCTCGATTTTGAAGATTGGATGGTTCTTGAAACAGGGTGATGTTATATAAAGTATCTGAAACAGGATCTATACGGTCAACCAGAAAGGTGTAGCCTTCAATACCATCATAAAACACGTTGGGTTCTAACTCAAAACCGGGCTTTTTTAGGCGAATATCAATAAATAGGCTTCTTGCTTTACTATTCGCTTCTGGGAGCACCGCATTTGAAAACCACATAAGCCCAGCCGACAATAAAATAGAGGCTATCAAAACGGGCATGATTATCTGTAGAGTATTTACTCCAGAAGCTCTGAGGGCAGTTAATTCATTATGCTCTGAAAATTTCCCAAACGCCATTAGGCTAGCAACTAGCACCGCCATAGGCGCTGCAAGTATAACCATATAGGCTAGATTAGTAATGATTAGTTCAAGAATAACCCCTAGAGGAATGTCTTTACCGATGAGTTTATCGATATGTAACACCAAGAACTGCATTAGCAGAACAAACATGACCCCGAAAAAACAAAAGAGGAATGGACCTAAATGTTTTTTGAGTAAATCAATTTGTAGAGGGTTCAATTTCATCGATTTTAATTTTGAAAAAGAAAACAAGGAGAAGTGTTTATAATCTACAATCAAGTCTCGGTAAATGCTTTCAACATAGCCAAATATATGGTATTATTGGAATCCATTTGCGAATAATCAGCCACCAAAACTCAAGTGCCTATAAACTATCGTTACTATTCTATTCATTAGTACTTTTTAGGTGCCAATATTACAGTTCAGATGCATTTGTACATGTTGGGCGATAATAACACTCATTTTCGCCCTAAGAGGAGACGTACGTCTTTTTGCACAAGAGCGTGGAGGGGGGCAAGGTCGAGGCGTTCAACAGCAACAAGAGCGGCAAGAAGGCGACGAAACAAGTCTTGACTCCCTTATCATTGAGATTATACCGGATAGTTTACTTGAAGGTGTGAAAATATACCGGTATCAGCCGAATTTTGGAGCTGCCAAATTGTACGCTCCCAAAGTAGGGGCGCTATATTCAAGTCCATCAACCAGTTGGGATATTGGGGTACGGTGGGATAGCGTTTCAACCTATATAATCGATAATAACTGGTATAATACCGATATAGCCCCATTAACAATTGTAGATTTTGAGGATTTTATTTCATTAAAAATGGAGCAAAATGAGTTGATCATTCGCCGCCAGCTCATTCGCGAAGTTAAAGCACAACAAGAGGAGAGCAGAGGGTTGTTAGATTTTCGGATTTCGGTTCCAGGTGGAGAAAATTCTGCCTTTACCACCATTTTTGGAACCGATGAAGTGAGTCTGAGGGTGAATGGATCAGCTAATATGAATGTAGGTGCTTCCATTCAAAAGCTCGATGATGGAACCTTACCTGAAGACCTTCGTACTCGAGTAGACCCTACTTTTAACCAGAATTTACAGCTTAATATTCAAGGTAATATTGGGGATAAGTTAACCATCGCAACCGATTGGGATACCGAGCGTCAATTCGATTTCCAGAATAGATTGAGTATAGTATATGAGGGGTATGAGGATGAGATCATCAAAAGTATTGAGATGGGAAACGTATCCATGGAAACCGGAAATTCTCTAGTTTCGGGTGGTAAATCACTTTTCGGAATAAAGGCCATTTCGGAGTTAGGCCCCCTCAAGTTAACTTCAGTTGTCTCTCAACAAAAAGGAAAGAGTAATTCCCAGAAAATATCGGGTGGTTCTCAAGAACAAGCTATTGATATTACTCCGGCAGATTACGAAGATGGAAGACATTTTTTCTTAGATTTTTATAATCGTCAACAATTCGAATTAGCATTAAGTGATCCTCAAAACATCTTGCAACCTTATCAGGTGTCAGAATTGTATGTGTATGTACGCAGGGCTGAGCAAATTCCAGGTGAATCTGCCGTGCAGGCCATTGCTTTACTCGATTTAGGGGTAAATCGTTTCAATGATCAGTTATATGGATTACCAGGGAATGATCGCGATAGGTATAACGAGGTCACGTTAAATGAATTAAGAGCGACCAATTCAAATGCTACAAATGAAGATTTCGGTGCAACCGCTCAAGAATACGTAGATGCTCCATTTGAACTGCTGCAAGAGGGGATTGATTACACCTTTAACCGAGCATTGGGCTTCATAAGTATGAAGAGTTACATTAACACCGGCGATGCTGTTGCGGTTGCCTATGTATACAACGATCCGGAGCAGGGTGGGGCTCCCGTTGCAGTTGGGGAATTGAATGCATCAGGAAATGACCGAATTTATTTAAAGTTACTGCGGCCAGGGGGGATGACCACCTCGGATAAAGCATGGGAGTTAACCATGCGAAATATTTATTCGTTAGGCGTTTCCGGAATTAACCCAGAAGGGTTTGAACTTGAGATTGCGGATACGCGAGGTAATATACCTGAGGTAAATTTACCGGGCCGTTCTACTACACTATTGCAAGATTTAGGACTCGATCGGTTGAACTCTGAGGGAGCAACTATTCCTGATAATCAGATTGATTTTACTGGAATTACCCTTGATGCAGGAGCCGGGCGCATCATGTTTCCCTACCTAGAGCCATTTGGGAAGCGAATAGATGAAATTCTCGGGAACTCAGTAAGTGACTCGGTTCGTCAATCCCTTACCTTTGGTGAATTGTATGAGCTTAAACAAAGCGACGCACGAGATATTTCTAAGAACCGTAATTATACTATATCGGGTAATTCCAAAGGAGGGGTTTCAGGATCTTTTTATCTTGGTTTTGGTCTTATAGAGGGCTCGGTTAAAGTGTTTGCAAATAACGTTGAGTTGACCGAAGGTTCTGATTTTGAAGTCGATTACTCGTTTGGATCACTCACCATCATGAATGAACGCTACCTTGCCCCAGGTCAAGAAATTGAGGTGGAGTATGAAAGTAATCAGTTTTCTATCATAGGTCAGAAAAATTTCACAGGGTTACGGGCCGAGTATCGCGTGAATGATGACATTCAATTTGGTAGTACTTTTTTCAAATTAAAGGAACAGCCACTCTCTGATAAAATTCGAATTGGCAATGAACCTATCAATAATACCGTATTAGGCTTGGATGCTCGAGCCAATTTTGAAGCGCCTTGGCTAACTCAGGCCATCGATAAGGTGCCATTACTACAGACCAAAACCCCATCAAATATTCAATTTAGTGGGGAGTTTGCTCAGCTCCGACCTGGGGTTGCCCAAACAAATGCAGTACAGGAGGCTATTGATAATAATGAACTGTATAGGGACGAAAAAAACGGATTGGTATTCATAGATGACTTTGAAGGGGCTGAATACACCATTAGTCTCACCAACCCCACCCGTTGGAATCTAGCTTCTGCACCAGCAGCCTTACCTGGCTACGCCCCAGACGAAACCTATTTTGCTAATCCGGATTTTACCACCCCTCAAAGTAGTTTTGACCGAAAGGCACGAGCAGATTTACGATCGCAATTTTCATGGTACTCCATTCCTCGAAACATCAGTTCTATTCGTAATGCCATTGTTACTCCTGAATCGGAAACAATTTTATTGAAGGATGTATTTCAGGGCCGGGAAACCAACAATAGACAAGAAGATGTCATTACTTCTCTCGATATCCATTACAACCCAACCAAGCGAGGCCCTTATAATTATAATCTAGATCTTAAAAACGTCTTAGAAAATACACCTGAAAACACGTGGGGTGGGATGACCTACGTCATACCTTCTGGGCAAGAAGATTTGGTTCAAAACAATATCGAGTTTTTAGAATTCTGGGTTCAAGCAATATTACCTGGTGGTCAAGATCCAACCGGGGAGGAAGCCTTCTATGATGGTAAAATCTATCTGGATTTAGGAATTATTTCAGAGGATATCATTCCAAATGTACGGCTCAACACCGAAGACGGTCTTTCAACGGTGTTAAATAACTTGCAAGAAGATGATGCCGAATCACAGCCACGTTCGTACATCCCACCATCCCCACCGGTCCCCCTCGGTCAATTTTCAAACGATAAAAGAGCCCTAGAGGATGTCGGCTTGGATGGCGCCCCCAATCCGGGGACTCCAGATGCCGAAAACAGGGATGAAGGAGCCCTTTTTGGCGACTTTATTGAGGCTATGCGAGCGCAGTATGGGGAAGGAACAGCCGAGTTCTCGATGATTCAAGATGACCCATCCAACGATGATTATGTCTATTATGGAGAAAATAAGGTGCTCGATTTCAAGCTACATGAACGCTTTTTTAGAATGTTAGGTCATCATGACGGGAACACGCCGGAAAGCGGTGGCAGTGACAATAAAACCGCTGTAACCTTAAAACCAGATACCGAGGGTTTGGTCAGCGCCTCATCCATTCAGCAAACCAATTCCTATTATCAATATGAAATAGATTTTAATCCTGCTGATGCTTCACAATTGAATATTGGTTCATCTGGGAGCTACATTGTAGACAAAATACCCCGAAATCCTGAGTACAAAACCTGGTATTTGGTACGAGTTCCATTGAGTGATTTTAAGCGAAAATTTGGGGATATAGAGAGCTTTCAGAACATATCCTACATCCGAATGTGGATGTCGGGGTACCAAAAACCTTTTACCATGCGATTCGCAACCTTGGAATTTGTGGGTTCTCAGTGGAGAAAAGTAACCAACTTAAGCGATAGCCCTGTTAATCCAGGGGATTTTAAGTTATCCACGATTAATATCGAAGAAAATGCTAACAGAGAACCGTTTCCGTACCGTCAACCCGATGGGGCTATTAGAGCATTGAACCGAAGTGCACAAATTCAGGCCCTAGAAAATGAACAGTCATTAGTACTAAGTGTGGAAAATTTAGAGGCAGGAAAGGTTCAAATGGTTAAGCGAGTGTATCCGGGTAAATTGAACCTTTTAAATTATTCCAACATGCGAATGTTTGTACATGGGGAAGGTTTTGATAAGCGTGGCGATGCGGAATTAGTCGTTCGATTGGGGACAGATTTGGAGAATAATTTCTATGAGTATCGCCAGCCGGTAAGCCCTTCACAGCCTATGCCATTTAATTACGATCCATCCGATGCGGGCCAATTAGAAGTAGAGGCTGCAGAAATTTGGCGTTACGACGAAAATAATATGAACATCATCATATCCGCTTTTAATGTGCTTAAGCAACTTCGGGACGATGCTGGCGCCGATCCAACCGAAGTGTTTGAACAAAAGGGTTTGTTAGATCCTGAAGTAGCGGTAGATGGGGCAGTGGTTTCGATTAAAGGAAATCCTTCTCTAGACCGAGTGACCGAAATTGGGTTGGGTATACGAAATCCATATGACCCACAGAATGTGAACACAAAAGGGTCTCCCTTATTAAATGCTGAAATGTGGTTAAATGAGTTACGGCTTTCTGGATTTGATAACGAAAAAGGCTGGGCGGCTAATGCCAAGTCCACCATTAAATTTGCTGACTTCGCCACCGTTAATGCTAATCTTACCCGAAGAACGAATGGTTTTGGGGGACTAGAATCACGGCTGGGGGATCGAAGTGTATCCGATCAAACCGCGTACGGAATTAGCTCAACCATTAACTTGCATAAACTTATTCCTGACCGTTTTGGGTGGAGTTTTCCGGTGACTATTTCTAGCAGGGTTAATACGCAAACTCCGAAGTATTTACCATCACAGGGGGATATTCGCTTGACCGATTTTATCGATAAGGTGAATGCTGATGAATCGGTACCATCTAATTTGAAAGATGAAGTTATTAATGCAAAAATCAATGATATAGAGACGGTTAATGAGACTTTTTCATTCAATGTTTCGAATATATCTAAGCGTAATTCTAAACCTAAATGGGCTCAGTTAACCTTGGATAACACCAAGTTAAGTTATGTGTACAACGAGGGGTATTCTAAAAACCCACAATTAGTCTTTCAGAACAAGTGGGACTATAAAGCTTCTATTCAGTACAATTTATCGTTACGCCGAATAAAGTTACTTCAGCCTTTTAAATTTACCGAGGGTATTCCTGTCCTTGGAGCATTGTCCGAGCTTCGATTGGGTTATTTACCCTCTTCCATTACGGCTTCATCTACACTTACACGGCGTTATGACGAATCTCGGAGACGTAACCTAAGTGATCCTGAGGATATTCAAGCCTTACAGCAATCACACGCATTCACCCAACAGAATCGCTTCTCCTTTAGCTATAATTTTATGCCTTCGATTCCAATCACCTTCACGAGTTCATCCAATTTTGATTTTTCGAGTTTAGGTATTAACCCAAGTAATCGGGACGATGTGGATAGTTTATCGTACCGAATCAAACCCAGTTTTGATGTCATAAAGGGTGCGCTTCGAGATACCTTAGCGCCTCGGCGGTCTTCTTACCAAGAGAGTTATTCGGCAAGTTGGAGGCCTAAACTTAACGCCATTGATGCATTAAACTGGTTAACCTACTCCGCTTCTTATGGGGGGGGCTATCAGTGGACCAATAGTCCTAGCGGTTCAGATTTAGGGGCTAATGTTTCTAATTCATTTCAACTCGATAACACATTTAAGGTGAGTACAAATAGACTCTTGGAAAAGTTTGGATGGTATGAGAAGGTAGAAGAAACCAATAAGAATGAAACAAAACGCCGGAATGACGCGAAGGCAAAGCGCAAAGAAGAAGTTGAAAGCGGCGTAGCAGATAGCCTGAGAACTCCGAAACCACCCCCAGATTTGGTCAAGGATGTGCAGTACCTCTCAAGAAAGGCATTACTTACCTTACTAAGTCTTGAAGATGTATCTATAGGTTATAAACGTCAAAAAAGTGGATCACAACCTGGTTATTCAGGCTCTTCGGAGTTCTTTAAGTCATTCAACGATGCATCCTCAGGCGATTACTCACCTCCATTGGCTTATCGGCTTGGACTAAAAGATCGAATACCAAAGCAACAGCTCATTGGAAACCTAAACGGAGAAAATAATATTCAACTTCCTGCAAATAATACCCAAGGGGATAATTTTTCTGCGAGTACTCGAATTAGTCCATTTGAAAATGTGACGGTAAACTTGGATTGGGATGCTACCATTTCACAAAAAAGTACAGAAACAATTACTCTGACTCCTACTAACGAGATTACAGCCATTGGAACAGAATCAGGTTCTTTTAGTTCTTCGGTATGGGCCTTTGGTGGTGGATATAAAGATCTATTTCAACGTCAGCTTGAGACTGCGGTCCTGGATATTAGACCTGGTGAGCGTTCTATTGTGGATTCGTTAGGGAACAGCGATGGCCGAAGGGTATTGAACCGTACGACCCTCCAAGAAGACTACATGAAAGCTTATTTAGGAGCTGGATCTAATGGATTAGGTGACAAAGGCTTTATGGCATTCCCTAAACCGGGCTGGAGAGTGACATGGAACCGTTTGGAAAAATATATACCCTTCATAGGGCAGTACATGACCAATGCCTCATTGAATCACGCTTATCGCGGCACCTATAAAGTAGATTGGAGTTTGAATGCTTTGGTGGGCGAGCAGTCAGGACAGAACATTGGAGATTATTCTATCATAGATGTGCGTGGAAGTTATGAGCCCACTTCGATTAGGGCTGAGCGTAGGTTCTCCCCATTTGTAAAACTGAACATGACCTGGGAATCGGGTTTAAAAACCGATGTTGGCTATGACCGTAGTACCATTTCTACATTTGCAGTGAGCTCAAAGCGGGTTACAGAGACTCTGACACAAGGAGTGGACGCTTCTGTAAACTATATATTTCGGAACGTGCGTATTTCATTCTTGCCTAAGCTTCGTAATAATATTGACATGAGCCTTCGTGGAAGCTATAAAAACGATACTGAAATATCCTATAAACTCGATACCGATTTGGATAATGCGTTACAAGATGGGATAACGATGGATCAAATTGGAAGCGCTGAAACGCTTAGTGCACGAGAAACAGGACAGCGACGAATCAACGGTAGTTTTACACTGGGTTATAAGATTTCTACTACTATCTCATCTAATTTTGAGTACACTTATTCAAGAATCGAATCTAACAACATTCCCACACGTACTAATCATGATATTCGGTTTAACTTTAGGATAGCTATTCGGTCACGCTAGCATTAAATCCTTTGGAATTCACATGCATGCCAAAATCAAGCATGCTATCACCGTTTTCTAGTCACCCAACCATATCCCACACTTAGGAGCGCAAGGAAAAAGCACAACATGGATAGCCAGTCCCCATATCGAGCATAAAAGCTAAGATTATTTCGTAAGGGCACTTCAGCGCTAAAGGAGGTACGAGTCCAATAATCTGTTTTTTGTTGGACACTCCCATCAGGACTTATTATTCCTGATGTTCCGTTATTAGCACTTCGAACTACCCAGCGGCGAAATTCAATGGCTCGTAGTCGAGCATAGGCGAAATGTTGTAAGTGTCCGCTTGAATTCCCCCACCATCCATCATTGGTAATGATAGTCAGTATCTGAGCTCCATCACGTACAAATGCACGATTCCATGACGGAAATACCGAATCGTAACATACCAGGCCGGGACTAATAAAGCCAGAGGAACTCTCTAACATCGTGGGCTCATCTCCTTGGCCAAAGCCGGCATGTTTACCCCAATCTACCCATTCAAATAGGTCCACCTTGTTTAGGAATTCTACAAAAGGTAATCGTTCTACAAAAGGTACTAATTGTGCCTTGTCATAACGGGATAACTGTCCAGTTGAGTCGGCAAAAAGGGTTGAGTTGTAGGCATTATACTTAACGCCATTCACGCTGGAACGATAAAGATCTGGGGCTTCATCGGGGTATAAGGTGTAGAGTCCCGTCCCAATGATAAAATTGGTCTGCCAGGTTCTAGCGGAATCTGCAATACGTTTAGCATGCCAAGAATCCATTTGTATTGGTTTATCAATGGCGTTTTCAGGCCAAACGATGAGTTCCGTTACCATATTTCTGTGGACACTGGATAAGGTGAATAAACTATCCAATACTTCTTCAGCTCCGCTCATACCCCCATAATCTTGATAAGAATCATGATTGGGTTGAACGACCACTACTCCAATGGAATCACCCTTCAGCTCTTGGAGTTCTTGAGATGATAACCCAAACGAAATCATCGATGCCAATGGTGGCAGAATAAAACAAAGGACCAACAAAGCGGTATTAATAGCTTTCTTATTAGGTATTTGCAGCCAGTGCGCACATAAAAAACTTCCAAACACTACCCAAAAACTAATACCCAAGTGACCTGTGATTGAGATGTATTGGATTACTGATATGTGATTAGCCCAAGCATTACCTACCCCGAGCCAAGGCCAAGCTAAATCCCAGTGATGATGTAGATATTCATATAAAATCCATGCGGCAGCCTGAAAAAGTGCGGTCCAACCAAAAAGGTGATAGCGATCATGAATAAATCGAATAACCATCATAGGCAATAGCATGACCGCGCTATTTGCCACGATAGCGGCAATACCTGCTGGAATACTCGCCATAATAAGCCAATAGGTAGTCCCTAGATTCCATACAAAGAAAGCTGGGTAGCTAATCAGTGCAAGGTGACGGTAACTATGGCTTAAAAGGACTAGTTGGTAAAGTCCAACAAACCCGAAAAAACTCAAAAAAGAAGCATTTACGGGTGGAAAACTCAGGCTTAATAGCAGCCCTACTCCAACCGATAGAATCCATGGGTTATGGCCCCAAGTTAACCTAGGGGAGAATAGACTTGACGGATTAATCGTTGAATAGCTTCTCATAAAGCTTCGGTTTGCTCTTCCTGATAATTTGGTGGGGCAATAACTACACATATTTCCCCCTTTATTTTGGTACGATTCTCAAATATAGGAACGACTTCAGACAACTTCCCACGGACAATTTCTTCGAAGGCTTTTGTGAGTTCTCGGCAAACGGCCACATATCGATCTTCTCCAAGGTAGGTTGTGGCTTCATTGAGAAATTTTAAGATTCGATGAGGACTCTCATATATTACCAAGGTACATAGCATGTTAGCTAGGAAATCCCATTGTTTTTGACGTCCTTTTTTATGGGGAAGAAAGCCGTGGAAATAAAACGAATCGCTCGGTAAACCGCTAGAAATTAATGCAGTGGTAACCGCGTCTGCGCCTGGAATGACGCTAACGGTATGACCCGAATTGTGAGCAGCGCGAACAGCTAAAAATCCAGGATCTGAAATCCCAGGCATACCTGCATCGGTAATTAAAGCAAGATCTTGTCCAGCATCTAGGTGACGAATGAATTGCTCTACTTTGTGATGCTCGTTGTGTTGATGTAGCGAGCGAGTGGGGGTAGAAATTCCATAATGCTGAAGAAATTTAGACGAGGTTCGAGTATCCTCACAAGCGATTAAAGAAACCATCTTTAGTACTTCTAAGGCTCTTTCCGAAATATCCTTTAGATTTCCAATGGGTGTTGCAACAATGAATAAGGTGGACAAAATATGTCAGGGTAGTACTCGAATGGTGCCAAATAACACAGGTTCTGGGATAATTCGAGTGGTTAATTGTAAAATGAGTCACTGTAATTGCATTAAAATTACGTATTTTACAGTTTAACTAAATTACACTTTCGCCATGTTTAAGCCAAAAGGTCTCAATCACATAACTATTCGAGTAAATCGTATAGAAGATTCCAAGTATTTTTATGGGGACATACTTGGTCTCATACTTGTCAAAACAATGGGACAGAGCATGGCGGTATATGATATTGGTAACGGTGATACATTGGTCATTGTTGAGGCAGAAACCAGTTATGACCCAAGTTCTCGTGATTTTCGTGTGGATCATTTTGGTTTTTATGTGGATGAACCCAAGCAGGTCGATGAATTGGCAGAGTATTTTAGGAAATATGAAGTAGCCATCGTAAGTGGTCCAGCTAATCGTAAAAAAGGACGTTTTTTGTTTGTCACTGATCCAGATGGGAACATGATCGAATTCTTTCATGAAGAGTAGCTAGCGCAATAAGGGATGAGCACATTGATTTATTTTGTAACGGAGGATCGTTACATCAGCCCCATTCCTGGAAACACGTATGTGGAAAATATCTTACGAGAAGACGAGCTGTTAGGCAGCGCTCTGGCCAGTTTAGGTTACGAGCATAAGCGAGTTAGTTGGAGGGATAGCTCTATTGATTGGGAAAGGGCAGGCTGGGTGTTGATTCGGACGACTTGGGATTATTTTGACCACTTTGAGGAATTCAGTCACTGGCTAGGTCAACTCCCAACGAAGACTTGTATGAACCCTAAGGCTTTGCTGAGCTGGAATACCGACAAACATTACCTAGTAGATTTAGCTCAAAAAGGAATTCCCATTGTTCCTTCAACCATTATACCGAGGCAACACCCTATTCCCCTGAGTGTTAGAGCTGCGGAATTAGGTTATTCACATATAATAGTAAAACCTACTATTGCCGGCGCAGCTCGTCTTACCTACCAACTAAAGGGCGAGCAAATAGAGGCATTTGACCGTGATTTTACCAGGTTAAACGCCAAAGAAGACTTTATTCTTCAACCATTTGTGTCAAGCGTTACCAGTTTTGGAGAATTATCACTCATGGTTATGGGTGGAAAATGCACTCATGCGGTCCAAAAAAGGGTGAAAGTTGGGGATTTCAGAGTTCAGGACGATTTCGGAGGATCGGTTCATCATTTTACTCTCACACCAGAACTTATAGAATTTGCTGAAATGGTTATGGGACTCATAGACCCCAAACCACTTTATGGGAGGGTCGATATCTTGCGAAACGATGCCGATCAATGGATGGTTTCTGAGGTAGAATTAATAGAGCCCGAACTATGGTTTCGTACTGCTCCAGAAGCGGTAGAGCAACTAGCATTGGCTATTCATAACCACATTCAACATAATCATGAGAACCACTCGATCCCGTAGTAGCGAAGGCCTTTCTAGTGAATGGGATGTAGTGGTAATAGGTTCAGGAATGGGGGGATTGTCCGTAGCGAGTTTGTTAAGTACAGATGGGAAAAAAGTACTGGTTCTTGAAGCAGGCTTACATCCTGGTGGGTGTAGTTCCTCCTACACTAGAAAAGGCTATGTATTTGAGTCAGGTGCGACCACTTTAGTAGGATTTGATCCTGGTCAACCTATGAAATTTTTAGAAGAACATACGGGCATGCATATCCCGAGGCATGAATTAAACCCATCCATGTCGGTTTGGCTAGATGATCAAAAGCAGGTTGTTCGAATGAAAGACAAGGCAGAGTGGGTAAATCATTGTATAAGTCATTTTGGCGAGGAAAAAGCGCAGCGAAAATTTTGGGATAAGTCATTTTATGTAGCCGAAAGAGTGTGGAATATTTCGTTGAAAAACACTTTTTTTCCACCGATTAAACCATCAGATTTTTTCAGATTAGCTCTCAATAATTCTCCTAAAGACCTTGCCATACTACCATACATGCTACGTTCCGTTGCTCAGATAGCTCGGTCTTGTGGAATAACCGAAGATACATTTTACCGATTTTTAGATGAACAGCTCATCATAACGGCTCAAGCGGGGGCTACTCAGACACCGTTTATATTTGGCGCAGCTGCCATTTGCTATCCTAACTCTAGTAATTTTTACGTTCCCGGTGGTTTAATTGAGATGGTATTTACTTGCTTAGATCATCTTGAATCAAATCAAGGACAGTGGCTCAACAAGCAAAAAGTTGTACAAATTAACCAGGGGAAACAAGGGTATCGCATTACAACCGATAGGGGACTCGAAGTGCAAGCACCTATTGTCATATCTAACATACCACTTTGGAATATGCCGGATATAACCAATGGCAAAATGCGCGACTATTTTAAAAAAGAATCTGCTAAGTATTCCGATGCGTGGGGTGCTTTTACTATGGGTATTGCGTTTAGTGACACCCTGGCCGAGGAGTTATCCCTACACCATCAATTTCACTTACCCGAAGGGCATCCATACTCAGATTGGATTGCGCGTTCTTTTTTTGTTTCCATTTCTATGCGTGGTGATACCCAACGTGCGCCTGAAGGCCAACGGGTGCTCAATGTTAGCACACATTGTTCACCGGAAAAGTGGTTAGGATTAGATCAGGATAGCTACGAGAAAAAGAAGTTGCAGGTACAGGAGTACTTGTTTGAGCAGGTGCAACAACGCCTTCCTGGGGCCGACCGAGCCGAATGCCTTCAAGTGGATGCAGCTACCCCGAGGACATGGGAGAAATGGGTGTATCGAAAAGATGGCCGAGTGGGAGGGATTCCTCAATCCATGAAGCGTGCTGTTTGGGATTGGACTTCTCCTGTTACCCCTTTCAAGGGATTGTATTTGGTAGGGGATACCACCTATCCTGGACAAGGAATTCCTGGCGTAACTTTAAGTGGTATTAACGTATATTACCGTATAGCAAAGGACTTTAAATAAAGGAATTCAATTTTGGACCAATTTCAGCCCAACACCCGTTTTTCAATATTTCCACCCGCAATCAAGTATTTACTCATTGCCAATGCGATTGTGTTTTTAGCGACCAAAAGTATATTTACTGGAGCGTGGACTCCATTGGGAGCCGTAATAGCCGAAAACTTCGCACTTTGGTCCATAGGAAATGGCTTTATGCCATGGCAGCTATTTAGCTACATGTTTTTGCATGCTGATATGGGGCATTTATTTTTCAACTTGTTGGCTTTGTGGATTTTTGGCCAATCTATCGAGCATCTATGGGGTACACGGCGATTTATTACTTACTATATGTTAACTGGCGTGGGAGCGGCCATTATTCACATGTTGGTAAGTGGCTACTTCACGTACACTATTGGAGCCTCGGGCGCCGTTTTTGGAATTTTATTAGCCTTCGGGATGATGTTTCCCAACCAGTACATTATTCTGTTGTTTCCCCCTATACCCATAAAAGCGAAGTATTTTGTTGGAATTTATGGGGGTATAGAGTTGTTATCAGGTTTAACAAGGCCCGACAGTGGAGTAGCGCACTTTGCTCACCTAGGAGGCTTAGTTGTTGGATTCGTACTCATAAAATATTGGAAAATTAAGCGACCCGCACTTTAGGGAAGTCAACCATAACCCAGCTATTTAGCATTGCTACAAAACTATGGCCTACGATTCATTTGGTTCATCAGTAAAAAGAGGATTTTTGGCTATGCCTATAGCCATAAGAGCCATTATTGGTATTAATACCGCTGTATTTTTTTCCCAAATTCTAAGCTCTCTTTTTGGTATATCACTCATTCAATGGTTAGCTTTTGTTCCTGATCCTGTTACAGTGGTTACTCAGCCTTGGAGGCTTGTAACCTACATGTTTACCCATTCACTGTTAAATCCCTTTCATTTCATTTTTAACATGCTCTGGCTATGGTGGATGGGACGGCCTGTTGAGGAGACTGTAGGTGCATATAGTTTTTTGAGCATCTATTTTGGTGCAGGATTGGTAGGCGCCCTGGTTGATGTACTTGTAAGCCTTATTGGAGTAGCTAATCCAGTTATTGGTGCTTCTGGAGCTGTTTATGGGGTAATGGTAGCTTTTGCTATGTTATACCCTCGAACACCAATTATGCTGTTGTTGCTTCCACCATTGGAGGCTAGATATGTGGTGACTGGCATTATTGCACTCGATGTGTTGTTATTGAATTCAGGTGGTAATGTGGCACGATTTGTCCATTTGGGTGGAGCGTTAGGGGGCTATGGATTAATGAAATTCCGCCAAAATGGGGGGGATTTGAGTTTGGTTCCTCGGTACATCGAATATCTTTATTCTAAATATCTTTCCCCAATGCTATCCCCTTTGTTTACATCGTTCAATGGCGGTGCTAAAACAAGAAAATCTGGTAATAGTGTCAATTCTAAAATGTACTCTTGGACGGCCAATCAAGCTCAACCAAATAGAAGTCGGGCGAGAACAAGTCGTGGTGCAGTATCTAGTTCAGCAGGTGTTAGTGATGCAGAAATTTTAGAAGAAGTGGAGCAGAGTGAATTAGATGCCATATTGGATAAAATATCCAAAAGCGGCTACAATGCACTTAGTAAGCAGGAAAAAAAGACGTTATTTGAATTGAGTAAGCGAAAAGAACCCTAATATGAAGCCAAATAAACGAAGAGATTCTATACAAGTAATGGTGGGTGATGTCCCCGTTGGTGGTGGCGCTCCAATCGTCGTCCAATCGATGACCAATACAGATACTGCCGATATTGAAGCCACCATTGAGCAGGTAGGCCAGTTACAATTAGCGGGTTCTGAATTAGTTCGCCTAACCGTGAATAACGAACAGGCAGCAAAAGCGGTACCATACATAAAAGAAGGCTTGATTAACAAAGGAGTCAAGGTTCCGCTGATTGGAGATTTTCATTACAATGGTCACGTGCTGCTGAGTAAATATCCTGATATGGCTCAGGCGTTATCGAAATATCGCATTAATCCTGGAAACACAGGCACCAAAACACGCGATAAAAATTTTGCTACCATTGTTGAACAAGCGATCAAGTACGACAAGCCAGTCCGCATTGGGGTAAATTGGGGCTCATTAGACCAGCAGTTGCTGGCCGAAAAAATGGATCAAAACAATCAACTTTCAATTCCTAAATCGGCAAAAGAAGTGATGTTCCAAACCATGGTGGAAAGCGCAGTTCGTTCCTCCCGTTTGGCCGAAGAGGTGGGACTAGCCTCTGACAAAATTATTATTTCCTGTAAAATGTCAGGGGTTCAAGATGTGATTGAAGTATATACCAGATTAGCCAAAGAAATTCCCTACCCTCTGCATGTGGGATTAACAGAGGCTGGAATGGGAATGAAAGGGATGGTGGCTAGTTCAGCAGCTCTTTCGGTTATTTTACAACAAGGAATTGGCGATACTATTCGGGTATCTCTTACCCCAGCTCCAGGAGCAGACCGAAGCTTAGAGGTTAATGTTGCTCAACAAATATTACAATCCCTGCACATTCGCAGTTTTACTCCACAAGTAACAGCATGCCCAGGGTGTGGGAGAACAAAGAGTACCTACTTTCAAGAGCTAGCAGAAGATATACAGGAATATATCAAAGAATCTATGCCTATTTGGAAGGAAGTCTATCCTGGTGTAGAAGAAATGGAAGTTGCCGTGATGGGTTGCGTGGTTAATGGTCCTGGCGAATCCAAAGCGGCCAACATAGGTATTTCACTTCCTGGTACCTTCGAAGAACCCAAGGCTCCGGTATATATGGATGGGGAACATTACACCACCCTAAAGGGAGATACTATTGGGGAAGAGTTTAGAGCTATACTTAACGATTACATCATTCGAAATTACAGCAAGGCTTAGGCAACTGTGTACTTGGTATTGACATTAAAATCCAAGTATAGTTCGCACAATACTACTTCTAGTAAAATGTAAGCCCTTACATTAGGGAAGTTAGACCGGCCTTTTAAGTGCCAAAAAAAGCGGTTTTCTTTTTTTGCAATAAATTTTTTTAGCTTGAAATATGTAAGCGCTTTCAGTATTATTGTTATGTTAACCAAATAATATTACAGCGTGAATTCGAGATATTTTCTCTTACTAGGGATTTTTTGTTGTATTCTGTTTATTCAGTGCATCCCTTCAGTGCATGAGAGTGGGGAAGTTGTTTTGGCCGAAATTAATGGGTATACGGTCTCTGAGGATCATTTCCTAACAAGCTTTAAAGAGCTTTATTACCGCACTGGTCAAGCCATAGCTCCAGATCCATCAACCAGAAGAGCGGTCTTAAATTCCGAATTCAATACCTATGTGCTGGCCGTGCATGCCATGGATCAAGGTTTAGATAAACGAGAGGATGTAGAATTTTTAAAGGCGAGGATTCAGGCGCGAGTTTGGACCGAGGAATTCAAGCGTCAGTTGTTGTTGAGTGATTTACAGGTGAATGAATCTGATCTGCGTGAGTATTTTGTCCGCTTTAACTCCAAAGTGAGGGCCTCCCATCTGTATGCTGAAACCCGTGAGAAAAGTGAGCAACTTTTGGCTCGACTAGAGGCGGGTGAATCTTTTGAGGAGCTAGCTAAAGAAGTATTTGGGACGCCTTACATGCAGAAGAATGGAGGTGATGTGGGGTTTTTTAGCACGGATGACATGGACGTTTCTTTTGAAGAAGCCGCATTTACAAACCCACCAGGTAGTATAGTTGGGCCCGTTCAAACGGCCCAAGGTTATAGCATTATTAAGGTAACGGACCGGGTTCAGAATCCCATTTTAACCGAGGCTGATTTTCAAAGACAATTGCCAGAATTAGAATCTTATGCGCGAAAAAAGCGGGAAGAATTACGAGAGCGGAAACATTTAGAAACATTTATTAAGACCGTAACAGTAGACCAAGAATTTTTAGAAGCGCTTTTAGACGAGATTAAAGGGCAAAAGGGTAGGGAATTGGGTATTCAACGCATTTCGCTTCGAAATTGGAACGTAAATAAACCCATTTTACATCATGAGTACGGAAGTATGACATTGGAAGATTGGACTACCCAATGGCAAATTACCCCGATAGATTATCTTGATAGAATTGAGTCAGAATATCACCTGACTTCTGTGTTAAGTGGAATGGCGTACCGCTCGTATATGACTAAAGAAGCCCATAAAGCAGGGATTCCTAAACAGCCTGCTGTTATAGCATCTATTCAACAAACCTATTTGAATGCTTTAGCCCATGAAGTAGAGAGTGAAATTAAAAAGTCAATCGAGTTCACCCCAGCTGAGTTATTTACCACCTTTGAAGCTAATCCTGACCGATTTATTCAGCCAAAACAGGTGCTTCTCCAGCGAATAGTAGTTTCGTCTAAGGAAAAAGCTGAACAAATATATGATGCGCTTGAAAATGGGCAAGATTTTACTCGTATGGTTCAATTGCATACCGAATCGAATGAAGATTTAATGGTTGATGGGCTCATGAATTATGAACAATGGGCTCGTTTAGGGCATTTAGGGCAAGAATTGCAACAATTAGAGCCGGATTATGTCACCCTTCCTATAGCCTATCAGGCCAATGAGTACCATATATATAAGTGTTTGGATATAATCGAAGCTCGTTCATTGCGATTCGACGAGGCCAAGCAATCGGTCCAAGATATATTACTAGAACAGAAATTTAGAGAAGCTAGGGCTGAGCTCATTGATCAGGTAAAGTTAAAGCATAATGCTTTCATCGATCTGGAACGTCTAGAGGAAATTAACATTGAAGTCTAAGGATATGCGACTAGAAATAGTTAACTACATAGCTAGGTGGAAATTCGTACAAGTATGGATTCTGAGCCTTTTTATAGGGGTACTTTTCACGGGCAATGCCCTAGCTCAATCTGGTAAAGTTACTGGAACACTCCTAGATGCGGACACAAAAGAACCCCTTATTGGGGCTACAGTTGGAATTAAAGGAACCACCAAAGGAGCCATAACCGATGTGGATGGAAATTATCTCATGCTCAATGTTGCACCTGGAACCTATGTGCTTGAAGCCCGATATATTGGCTATGCAACGGTGGTAGTTCAAGATGTTATTGTTCGAACGGATCTAACCACTAATCAAGACTTTGAGTTAAGCTTGGAGTCCTTCGAAGGGGAGGAAGTGGTGGTTGTGGCCGAGCGACAAGCGGTTATTAAAGATATAACCAGCTCCGAGGCTCGCGTTAGTAGTGATGAAATTGCAAAATTACCCGTTCAAGAATTAACGGATGTTATCCAGCTACAAGCGGGCGTTAATGTTGGAAATGATGGTGGGATTCATATTCGGGGTGGACGTACTACAGAAGTTTCTTATGTAGTGGATGGGATTCGTGTGACCGATGATTATGACGGTAGTAATGGGCTTCGCCTAGAAAACGAGTCTATTCAGGAACTTCAGGTCATCTCAGGCTCCTTTAACGCCGAGCATGGTCAGGCTTTATCTGGGGTGGTGAATGTGGTAACCAAGGCTGGAAACAATAATTTTGAAGCCTCATTCAGGGGGTGGGGTGGAGGCTACTTAGCCACTAACGAATCTCAGCTTTATGATGGTATTGGAACCGATTTAGCTAGTTTTAACCCTACCAGAATGTATAATTATACGGCCTCGGTTTCAGGTCCTATTATCCGCGACAAACTAACCTTCTTTGCAACCGCTCGGAAATTCCAAAACGAAGGATGGCTAAATGGGCGAAATGCCTACTCACCACATGGAAAATATGTGGAACGCGTACCATTAGGAACCGATTTATCTACCTATCAAACATTATACGGTGAACGGGTCGATTTATCCTTGCCACACTATACCGCTGACACGGTACTGGTGCAAGGACAAGAGTACTTAGAGATTCGGGACGATGGTACTCGAGATAGTAGCTTGGTGAGTATGAATCGTTTTCAGACCCAAAGTTTTCAAGGGAATTTGGAATTCAAGCCATTAA
>CALKOA010000133.1 GCA_938091655.1 uncultured Balneolaceae bacterium
ATGTTCTTCACTTAAGAGTCTCCATTCTCGAACTCCTAACAAGGTCATAATCATTGTTGCTTCTTTTCGCCATAAGTTAAACCATTTTTCTAACCCTTTTAACCCTTCTTCTTTTAATACTCGAACTACTGGTTGGGCAACAGCCACAAAGTGGGCCCCTAAACATCTGGCTTTTATCATATCCTGTGCATGCCGGATTCCTCCAGATGCAATAATTTCAAATTCTCGCTCCCATGCTAGTTCCTGTAACGATTTTAGACAATAGACTGTGCTATTCCCCCATTCGTTAAAGCGTTCTTGCATTTCAAGTTCGTATTTTCTTGTCAAGGTACTCCCCACTTTATCTGAATCTGGTCTCGAAGATATACGTGCGGCTTCAACTCTTGACCATGATGTACCTCCGACTCCAGCAACATCAATCACCTTCACTCCAACGTTGAGTAGTCTCTTTGCGACAGCAGCATCAATCCCCGCACCTGTTTCTTTTACAATTAGTGGAACTGAAGATTCATTAGCCAACTGCTCAATTCCCTTTAAGACACCATCAAATTGAGTGTCTCCTTCTGGTTGAATTAACTCTTGAAGTGGATTAAGATGAACAATAACAGCATTGGCTTCGATAGAACTGATCATTGATAGAAGGTGGTTACTTGGCATTCCCCCAATAAGTTGTGCACCACCGATATTGGCTGCTATAAATGCATTTGGCGCTTTTTTGCGAACAATGGAAAAGCTTTTTTCGTGGGTACTATCTTCAAGCATTACACGTTGACTTCCTACTCCAAACGGGATCTTAAAGTGCTCACAAAACGTAGCTATCTCAGCATTTAGGTTGGTGGCCTCTCCGTGGCCTCCGGTCATAGAGGATATAAATAGAGGAAATTCAAACTCACTACCTAATAAGTGTGAACGAAAAGATATATCCTCAAGCCCACATTCAGGCAATGCGTTGTGCTTGAGTTGATACATTTGAAAGCCAGTACGTCGTTTGTATTGACTACTTTCAGTCAAGGTAAGATCTATATGATCTTTTTTACGGGTAGAAATTGAACTCATACGGTAAGTTAGCAAACTTAAACAGGGATTAAAATTAAGCGAGTTAAAATCTCTGCATATATTCTAGAAAAGATAAGAACCCGAATTAATATGAAAAGTTTGACCGGTTGCATGCTTGAACTCCCCCGTACCGATTCGATATGCAAGAGTTGCTATATCTTCAGGAGGTACTATGGTATTAAGTGCCAATCCTTGGGTTAGATACTCTTCCCCATATGTTTTAATCGATTCTATAGCCATATCGGTATGAACAAAACCTGGGGCTATGCTAAACGCTGTAATGCCTTGTTTCCCGTAATTACGCGCAATACTTTTAACAAAGGCCATCATACCAGCTTTAGAAGCAGCATATGCGGCGAATTCTTCGGTATCTCCTCGCTGCCCTGCGCGTGAAGAAATATTAATAAGAATTCCTTCTACTTGTGAATCAGACCATATTTTGATCATTTTCTTTGCAAGATAACTACTAGCTGTTAAGTTAATTGACAGAGTTTTGTTCCAGTTTTCCAACCAAGACTCGTCAGATGAGCCAATGGGACTTTCAATGAAAACGGCGGCATTGTTAACAAGGACTTGAGGGAATTTTTCAAGTTTTTCTAATGAGTGTACCCAAAAATCAATTGCTTCCTTATACTCAATCAAATCTAGAATTGTGTGGGTATACGTTGAACAATCATTCCACGTTGAAATATCTGTGGTAGAAGCACCAAATACATTCCACTCCTGATCTAAGAAGCGGTCTACAATAGCTTTTCCTATTCCTCTTGACGAACCTGTAACTATTATACTTCCCATTTCTTATTATTTATTTGACCTACTCATGTACACAGGCACAAAAGAGCAAGCTTCACCGTACATTATTTTTTTGGCTGTACCAATGAGTTTTTTTGTTATATGAGCATAAATATCAGGGGTCACAGACTTGTTAGAGCAACCCTTAACTAATACATATTTCTCTTTATAAGAACTAAAATCGGCTTCGTCAATATTCCGCTTGATTAGCTGAGATCGTGCGTCTATTGGGTTGGTAAAGAAAATATCTTTTGCGTGTCGCTTACCTATTTCGGTAAGTATCATGTACGCCCATGGAGCTAATAGAGCGTCTTCGTTCACTTCAATACACAAATAGGAGTCCTGATATTCCTGCCAATTGTGCTGCTCAATGCTGTCATTAAACAAATTCTCCTTCAGAATAAGCCCTTTAAATAACCAAGGAGTAATATCTAAAGATTTTAATGGAAACTTAGGCCCAAAACTTTTGGCAATATCAATAGATACTAACTTTTCATTGGATTGAACTTTATTCTTAATCATACTTTTTCCCAAATAATCAACGGTTTCACAATTCGATGTAACAGTCACAAGTTGACCATAGGTACAAACTCATAAATTATATCGAGAAACTTTCACCACAAGAGCATGTGCGACTTGCATTAGGATTGTGGAAATGAAATCCTTTCCCTTCTAATCCATCACTAAAATCTAACTCTGTCCCCGCTAACATTAAGTAGCTCCGCATATCTATGTATAAACTGAAATCCGGATATTCAAAAAGGTGATCTGATTCTTTTATCGTTAGTTCATGCTCTTTAACCAACTTCAAATCATAGCTTAAACCACTACAACCACCACTAATAATGGATATTTGCAATAGATTTTTTTGCTCATCCGAATCGGACCCTTTTATTTCACATATTCGATGATAAGCCGCATCACTAATGGTAATCTCTGACATGTTACACTGAGATGACTTGAATTTCTGGATCTACTCTCTTGACCATACTTTCTATGGCGTACAAGGTGCCCGTGGTTGCTGTTGGGCATGTCCCACAAGCACCTTGGTAATGTACTTTGAGTCTATTTTCTTCTAGGCTGATCACTTTCAAACCTCCACCATCGGCCAGAAGATAGGGACGTACTTGCTCGTCAAGCATCCGGTTTATTTCCTGTAATCTAGGGTCATCCGAATCTAGTGCTTCTTTACTAACATGAACTTCGGCATCATCAGCCAGATTTCCCTGTGCTTCTGCCTCACGAATGGGTGGGGCTAATTTCCTTAATAGCTCTGACCAAACAGCTCCACCGTCTTGAGTTACAGTAATGTAGCGATCCACATAATACACGTTGATCACATGTTCTATTTCAAAAAGGGATGCAGCTAAACGGTCATCCTGAGCTTCCTGCGCATCTTCATAGGACCGAGTGACTCCATTAGTCAAAGGTTCTGCGAGTACAAATCGCATGGCGTCTGGATTTGGTGTTCGTTCTATTTCTTTGATTTTTGCCATTTTGATCAGTTAATTAAAAAAAGATTGTGTTTCAATTATACCATTAATCAATGAATCAATATCTGCTTCATTGTTATAAAAAGAAATCGAGGCGCGTATGGTTCCTGGAACGCCATAGCGTTCCATAATCGGTTGTGTACAATGGTGTCCGGTACGTACGGCAATACCATACTTATCTAATATAGTGCCCGCATCTGTTGGGTGAATATCATCCAATAAAAAAGAAATGACCGATGTTTTATTATTGGAGGTACCTATAAATCGAACATGATCTAAAGTATTAAAACCTTCCATGGCATACTCCAAGAGATAAGACTCTCGTCGATTAATTTCATCCAGCCCAATATTATTTAAGTAACGAATAGCCTCACCAAATGCTATACCAGCAGCTATAGGTGGTGTTCCTGCTTCAAATTTATGAGGAAGATCATTGTAGGTTGTTCCAGAAAAACTAACTTTATCTATCATGTCTCCTCCTCCTCTATACGGGGGCATAGATTCTAAAAGTGACTTATCTCCGTATAATACACCAAAGCCTGTAGGACCACACATTTTATGTGCAGAAAAAGTGTAAAAATCGACTCCTAACTTCTGTACATCAACTTTCATATGCGGAGTTGCTTGTGCACCATCGATTAGTACTTTTGCTCCAACCGTTTTTGCTTTTTCTATGATTTCAGAAACAGGATTGACTGTACCTAAGGTGTTAGATACATGAACTAAGGCGACCATTTTTGTTCTCTCAGACAATAAAGTTGCATACACCTCTAAGTCTAACTCACCGTTATCAAGAATTGGAATCACTTTAATGATGGCTCCTGTTTTTTGAGCAATCATTTGCCATGGAACTATATTAGCATGGTGCTCCATCTCCGATAATATAATTTCGTCCCCTTCAGAAAGGTTGCTACTACCCCATGATTGGGCCACTAGGTTGATGGAATCGGTTGTTCCTGTAGTGAATATAATTTGCTCAAGACTCTCCGCATGAAGAAAATCCCTAACCAAAATACGAGTATCCTCATAAGCTGAGGTCGCTGTTTGTGACAGGTGATGTACACCACGATGAATGTTAGCATGCTCATAACGTTGGTAGTCGGTTAATCTAGTTATAACAGACTCTGGCATCTGGCTAGAGGCACCATTATCTAAGTAACTAAGTGCATGCCCATTCACTTGTGTTTTAAGCACAGGGAATTGACTTCGTATGTGATTCCAATCTATAGCGACCATCGTTACCTTTTTGGATCTGTACAATCGTCTACCGTACCACTTAATCTCTGTTGGTATAGGCGATTACTTCTTTTAATAATAATTCTTCTACGGATTTAACCGCCATGCTCTCAACCGATTCAAGAGCAAATGCGTAAACCAGTAGTTCCCTACTTTTTTGCTCAGTAAGCCCTCTACTCTGCAAGTAAAACACCTCTTCATCTTGTAATTGACCTATGGTTGCACCATGAGAGCACCGCACATCATCAGCAAATATTTCAAGTTGTGGTTTTGTATTTACTTTACCTGAGTCAGAAATGAGTAGATTTCTGTTTTCTTGGAAAGAGTCTATCTTTTGAGCATCTTTTGCTACAAAGATTTTACCATTAAAAATTGAGTGGGCCTGATCATTAACAACTACTTTGTGTAACTGATGTGAGTTTCCATGAGAAAAACGATGATCCATGATTGAATGCGTATCTGCAATTTGCTCACCATCGATAAGCACTAAACCATCAACAGTGAAATCTACCTCTTCCGCGTTCTGTATAACTCTGGGTTCATTACGGAATAATTTAGAACCCAAGCAAATAGTGTAAGAATGGTATTCTGCATGCGCATCTAACATGGCGACAGGTCGCGATATGTGTGACGCATTCTTGCTGTCACGCTGTATACGTGCGTGGTGAACATGAGCCCCGCTGTAGAGTCTAAACTCATTGACAGGGACATTCAAATATACATTGTCCGAAAGGCCAATATGCTCTTCTATAATAGTCGCCTTTGAAAACATCTCTCCCACAAATAATACTCGAGGTGTTACAAAATGTGGATTATTTCGATGGGTAAATACATTCAGAATATGTATGGGTTGCTCAATAACCGTTTCCTTGGGTACATAAATGAACGTTCCATCTTGAAAATTGACATCATTCAGAGGGACAAATACATCATCTTCGTAGTTGGTTATGGTCCCTAAGTGTGAGAGAAGCTGCTCATGTTCCGCGAAGTCACTAATATTGCCAACAATTACTCCATCTGGCATGCCTTCAATGGCAGAGTGTGACGGACTAAAGTTGCCATCAATAAATACCAATCGTGAATTCATGGCCTCCGGTAAGTGGAATTCGTCCAACTCAAGATTAGCTTGAGCTACACTGGTGTCTACCGATTCAAATTTATTCGATGTAATGGACTTGAGATCCGTGAAGCGCCATTCTTCATCTTTTTTAGTTGGGAAAGGGCAGTTATCTAGGGTTTCTTTCGCCTGTGATCTCAGTTCGTTGAAATTCTCACGAAGTTTACCAGATAATTGGACGTAGGCATGAATTAATTCTTTTGTACTTACAGTACTCATTTTTACCATCTCCTATTTAGGCTAATTCTTTTTGCATCTGATCATATCCGTTGGCTTCCAATTCTTCAGCTAACGAAATATCTCCAGACTTAACAATTTTGCCATTCATCATTACGTGCACGAAATCTGGTTTTATATAATTCAACAGTCGCTGGTAATGGGTAATCATGACAATTGCATTTTCTGGACTTGCAATTTTGTTGACACCGTCAGAAACGACCTTTAGTGCATCTATATCTAATCCCGAGTCGGTTTCATCTAGAAATGAGAGGCGTGGATTTAGCACAGCCATTTGAAATATTTCATTTTTTTTCTTTTCACCACCCGAAAAACCTGTGTTGATAGAACGATTGAGAAATTCATCTTTCATTTCGATAATTTCTAACTTAGATACTAGGTAATCCTCAAATTCTAGAGGGTCCAATTCCTCTCGTTCGTTGGCACGAGCAATAGTATTATATGCTTCTCTAAGCAGGGTTTTATTGGTTATACCTGGTACCTCAACTGGATACTGAAAGGCTAAAAATAAACCCAAATGGGCTCGCTCATCCGCATCCATATCAGTAATATCCTCACCCTCAAACATGATGGTTCCTTCCGTTACCTCGTATTCTGGGTGACCAGAAACTACTTTAGAAAGTGTGCTTTTTCCACTTCCATTTGGTCCCATAATGGCGTGGATCTCTCCTTTGTTGACGGATAAATTAACACCTTTTAAAATTTCCAGTTCTTCGCCTTCTACGACGGCATGTAGGTTTCTAATTTCTAACACTATACTATAATTTAATTATTACTATTTATGGGCTTGACGGTAGGCTATCCTACACTGCCTTCTAATTTGATATCCAATAGCTTATTAGCCTCGACTGCAAATTCTAGAGGCAATTCCTTTAAAACATCTTTAACAAAACCGTTAATAATCATAGAAATCGCGTCTTGTTCACTGATGCCTCGTTGCATTAGGTAAAATATTTGCTCCTCTCCTACTCTCGAAGTCGTAGCTTCATGTTCAACACTACTACTCGCATTTTCAGATGAAATATAAGGGAATGTATGAGCACCGCAGCTTTGACCAATAAGCATAGAATCACAGACTGAATAATTTTTCGATCCAGTAGCTTTCTTGCCAATTTTTACTTCACCGCGGTAACTATTATTGGACTCACCGGCTGAAATACCTTTTGAAATGATGGTGCTACGGGTGTTCTTACCCAAATGAATCATTTTAGTTCCAGTATCTGCTTGTTGTTTTTTTGTAGTTACAGCTACAGAATAAAACTCCCCAATTGAGTGATCACCTTGTAAAATTACCGATGGATATTTAAGAGTAACCGCAGAACCAGTTTCTAATTGGGTCCATGAAATCTTACTATGATTTCCTTTACAAATCCCTCTTTTGGTAACAAAATTATAGATTCCACCCTTTCCATTTTCGTCACCAGAATACCAATTTTGTATAGTTGAATACTTGATGTCGGCATGGTCTAAAGCAATTAATTCTACTACAGCAGCATGCAATTGATTCTCATCATACATAGGAGCTGTACACCCTTCTAAATAACTAACACTCGCTCCTTCTTCCGCTATAATTAGCGTGCGCTCAAACTGACCAGATTCCATGTTATTAATTCGGAAGTACGTAGACAACTCCATCGGACATGCCGTATTTTTGGGGATATAGCAAAAAGATCCATCTGAGAAGACTGCAGAATTTAAGGCCGCGTAGAAATTATCACGTGCTGGTATAACCGAGCCCATATACTTCTTCACTAAGTCTGGGTGTTCTTTAATGGCTTCAGATATAGAGCAAAAAATAACCCCTGCTTCAGCTAATTTTTCTTTAAACGAGGTAAATACGGAAACGCTGTCAAAAACCGCATCTACTGCCACACCAGCCAACATTTTTTGTTCTTCAAGAGGAATACCTAATTTTTCGTAGGTCTCTCTTATATTGGGATCCACATCGTCTAGACTGTCTAGACTAGGTCTTTTTTTGGGTGCTGAGTAATAAAGTAAGTTCTCAAAATCAGGTTTCGTGTAAGTGGCATTGAACCATTCTGGCTCTTCCATCTCTAACCAAGCACGGTATGATTTCAAACGGAATTCAAGCATCCACTCAGGTTCCTCTTTTCTGCTAGAGAGTTCACGTATTATGTCTTCACTAATTCCTTTTGGAAAATCTTCGTATTCGACGTCGGTTGTGAATCCATATTTATATTCTTCGCCAATCATAGACTCTAAAGCCTTGGTCTCTTCACTCATATTATGCTGTTTTAATGGATTAATGTTACCTGTCAAACCTAAGCAATAATGCTTCCGTTCATTAATAGAAGCTTATTTAGAACAACTCTAAATATAGTGAATTGCATGGCTAATTGTCAGGCTTTCTTATTGAGTTTCTCTATTGGCTCGATAAGAAACTAAAGTTAGTCGGGGATTTGAATTTCTAGTAAAATACTATTGCCTTCTGGTGTTAATGTTAATTCTTCAATACAGCTTGGTATAAGAACAGTGTCACCTTTTGAAATAGCAGGAAGTTCCTCAAAAAGGGATACCTCAAGACTTCCCTCCAAACACATGAGAACGGTGCAAGAAGAATGACCAAACTCTAAAGTGGTGGGTTCATTTATGAACCGCCTTATGGTTACAAAATAATCTGAGCTTCCAATAAGCTGCTCTCCAGCATCAAGATCATAGCTAGTCTTGTAAGAATCGGGGACGGAAAAATCTATGGCTTCAAGAGCTAAATCGTTGTGTAATTCTCGTTTATTCCCATGTGCATCGACCCGGTCAAAATCATGTATTCTATAGGTAATATCCGATGTTTGTTGTATTTCGGCAATTAATAAACCCTTCCCAATAGTGTGTATCCGACCTGCAGGAATAAAAAACACGTCATGTTGCTGTACCATCTCCCGGTTAAGTACACTCATGAGCTTGTTGTCCTGAACGTAGTCCATATACTGGCGTGCATCTACTTGTTTATTAAATCCCACAATAAGACTCGCATCCGGATCCGCATCGATCACATACCACATCTCTGTTTTACCAAAACTGTTATGACGTTTCTGAGCCAATTCATCATTTGGGTGTACTTGTATAGATAAATCTTGTTGAGCATCAATAAATTTAAACAACAGAGGAAACTTGTTACCGTGCTTATTATACACATGTTCACCAACCAAATCGCCTTTGAAATGCTCAATGAGATCAGTCAGGTTTTTACCGGTATATGGGCCGTTACGAACAATTGAAATATTCCCAGGAACTCCAGATAATTCCCAGGATTCACCATCGTAATCACCATTACGTGGCTTAGCTAAGACCTCATGCAGGCTCTTGCCTCCCCATAACTTTTCCTTTATGATGGGTTCAAAAATAAGTGGATAAAGATGCTCCATAACGTCAGTATTTTGTCATTAATACGCCCACACAGGCGGTGTTTACAATATCATTTACGTCACAACCTCTAGAGAGATCCAACATAGGTTTATTTAACCCTTGTATAATTGGCCCAGTTGCCCTTGCGCCAGCTAACCTCTCTACCATTTTGTAGCCTATATTACCGGCCTCTAAACTTGGAAACACGAAGACGTTAGCCTGCCCTGCTACCAAACTATCCGGGGCTTTGCGACGCGCAACAGCGGCATCCCAGGCTGCATCAAACTGTAATTCACCATCAATATCAAAGCCACCGCCCAGTTCTTTATACAGCTTTAAAGCATCCCGTGGGACTTGTACACGTTCATGTTCGGCACTGCCATTAGTAGAAAATGACAACAATACAATCTTGGGTTCCACACCGGTAAGAGAGTGATATACCATTGCTGAATCATGTGCTATTGTGGCTAACTGTTCCGCATTTGGCATAGGAATAACCGCACAATCTCCAAAACTCACTACCTCACCAGTAGATAATTCCATGATAAAACTACTTGAAATAGTGGTTGAACCAGATCTAAGTCCAATGGTATGAATGGCCGCTCGCAGCACCTCTCCCGTTGTTGAAACCGAACCTGCCACACCTACATCCATATACTCCTTTGCTAACAGGCAACCTGTAAAATAAAGCGGGTCTAAGATGATTTTTTCGCAACGTTCACGACTCCATCCCTTGTTTTTTCTTTTCTCATAAAGAAAGTCTGCGAATTCTTCTCGGCGAGAATCTTCCCACGGATCGATCCAATGAATTTTTGAGTTTAGCTCAATCGACTTTTCATTCTCTAGGGTCGATGCAAGTGCTTTTCGATCACTGCCTACTTCGGTTCTATCCGAAGAATTTAGCCCCCCCTTACTATGATTCCGAACCATATAAACTTTACCAATATTTAGTTCCACCAATAAATTAGCCGCTTGTTGAACTCTTGGATCTGAAGACCGGGCTAATACTATCTTTGATTGACTGCCCTTTGCCTTATCACGTAATACCTCGGTGAAATTCATAACTATGTATATGCCAGATAAATTAACTGATTTTTCGGGTTCATTGTGGTTCGTGGACTACATTCTTGATGTAACAAAAAAAGAATTTTTAGCACTACACTTAAAGTGATTAAACCCTATTAAAACTGAATATTTGCATTACCAAAATATACAACATTTTGGGGTGTATCGTGTAGTCTACGAGCGGTATAGTCCACATTTCTTTGAACATAATTAAGCAATTGATTAGACGTGTAATTCCCTTTTTTTATCGCATCGGCAACATAATAACTAAATATACTATGATACTTTTGAGCAATAGCCTGCTTAGTGTACAATTGTGAATCGCTTCTGCCATCCGATGAAAAAAGCAAGCCAAAGTTTATTCCACTGCTAGCTAATAAAGTAGAATTTAATGCATAAAAAGCATCGTAATACTTAGCCCTAGATACAGTATTCGTCTCATTTCCAGTATCAAAGAATAAATCACCTATCATAAAAAGCTCGGTAAAACCCGCATCTATTGCATCTTGGAACAAATGGGCAAGTACAAGGCCGTTATTCTGACGATTACTTAAAGCCTCATCACCTAACAAATAAATTAGATTACCATTTTTATCTATTGTAACATAACCATTTACATATAATATCAACTGGTTTTTATTGGCTCGGTTTCGTTTTAAAAATTCATCCCAATTGTATTTAAACTGTTCTAATCTTGAGGTATTTATGGACGTTCGAATACCTGCAAAACCCAATCCAAAACTGTTGATTAGATACTCTTCTATAAGCTTTGCATCCCTTTCTGCATATCGTTTATTAGGGAAACTATCTCCGTAATATTCGTTGCTTAAAATAAAGGCCGCCGCTTGGTTATTTTCGGTCAATCGTACAGGTATCTCGCGTTCTACATCTATATTACCAAAGGGTACATTAGGAAGGGTAATAATGGACAACTCATTTATATAATCAGTTGGTCGCCAAATTAGTTTGGAGTCATTTTTTGAGATGTAGGTTTCGGCAATTCCGTAACGCACAACATACCAGTTGTCCAACTCACCTAGCAGTAGCAATTCACTACCCCTAGCTAAATCAGTTAATATGGAATTGTTGGTGTTGTCAGTATTTTGCCGCAAGGCCGTAACTTCTGATTCAACAACTACAAAACGCTCAAAAATATCTTCCACAGGGATAGTTTGAGAATAAAGGCTATCATTAAATTCAAGTTCAACTCGTATACTCTGATTTTCTTGAACTAAAAAACTACTGGGATTAATGTCTTCCAATAAGTTGATGAAATAGCTATTCTTATCGAAGGTAACATTATTTCGTATTGCTATAGCCTCAAGATCATTGTAGATGGTGTAGCTTGGCGATATAGTAGGCTGCTTAGTTGCTCTAAGTGTATCACTTAATTGAATTACACCGGTTTGCTTCAATAACCTTTGTTCACCAGTAGAAGTAGCATTACCCCAACTTCTATCTCCCGCTAAACCTGTAACTAAACTTAAGGCACCCAATCCATATAGTATATATTGCTCAGTGCTATTAGGTGACAATAAATCTGCCGTCAAGTACGCAGCACTAGCACCTAAAATTCCAAAAAACGCGGCGCTTAATGAAGGTCTGTAGCGTTGTAAATATCGATTGCTTTGAATTTTTAGTGAGTAATCATAGGTCTCTACATTCCAAACATCAAATACTAATACAGGCCTATTGGGAGTAGGTACCTGGCTCATTTCCAGGAAAACATCTTCTTCTACTAAATCAAATTCTGTACGATCAATAGCTCGGGTCGACTCTATTGCCCACTTAGAACTGGTACATGCGCCAAAGGATAGACCGATAGCCAAGCAAACAAGTGCATATGATGTCTTAATTACGCCCATGGAGTTTGTTGAGAGGCAATCGCTATTTTTGCGGCATCAATGGCAATCACCAATTCTTCATTAGTTGGAATCACATAGATTTCTACTTTGGAGTCATTTGCATGAATAGCTGAAAAGCCTTTTGCGTTCTCATTTTTCTCGTCATCTAATTCCAAGCCTAGGTAGCTTAGATTTTCAACAATTTTTCGCCTGATAATCGCTGAATTTTCACCGATACCACCAGTAAATATCAAGGCATCCCCTCCATTTAACGCTGCCATATAGGATCCAATATACTTTTTAGCCCTGTAACAGAACACATCGACTGCTTCGGTACACCTACGATCTCCTTGTTCAGCTTCTTCCAATAAATCTCGCATATCTCCGGCGTAACCACTTAATCCAAGTAATCCACTATGCTTATTTAGTAGTGCGTGAACGTTGGCAAGAGATAATTCTTCTTTTTCAATTAAAAAAAACAAAATGGAAGGATCTATATCCCCACTTCTGGTTCCCATTACTAATCCTTCTAGAGGAGTAAAGCCCATAGAAGTGTCATAAGAATTCCCATCTTTTATGGCAGTGATAGACCCGCCATTTCCTAAATGACAAGTGATTAGCTTGGATCCTATTTTTTTCTTTCCCAATAGGTTGAAGTACTCTCTTGAAACATAATAATGTGAGGTACCATGAAACCCGTAACGACGTATTTTATAACGTCTGTAAAGCCGATTAGGAATGGCATATAAGTATGCATGTTGTGGTATAGAGTGATGAAATGCAGTGTCAAAAACGGCGACATGCGGAATGTTTGGCAACAGTTTTTTTGCAGCTCTAATCCCTTGCAAATTTGGAGGATTGTGTAGTGGTGCAATATCAAATGCTTGTTCAATCGCCGATTCTACATCCTCATCGATAAGTACGGAATCTTTAAATAGCTCACCCCCATGAACAACCCGGTGGCCGACGGCTTCTATTTCACTAACATCATGTAAATGTTCATTGTCAGCCTCCATGAGTAATTCCATAATTTTGGAAAGGGCTGCTGAGTGATTTTCTAAAGCAATCGATTTTTTTACAGGTTTTTCATCGGCAAATTCGTGACGAATAATAGAGGTAACTGCCCCGATTCGCTCAACTAAACCTTTACAGAGAGTCGTTTTCTCTTTTGAATTTATGAGTTGGTATTTGATGGAAGAGCTTCCGCAATTTATTACTAATATTTTCATGGTTTTATGGCTTTAAAACCCACTCTGACACTACATGCCCATTCTGGACAAGAGTTGCAATCATCTTCATGAGCCTTTGCTGTTCTGGCCAAAAAATATGTTTGGAGATTTGAGCTACACTAATCCATTTATACTGTGTATGCTCATCATCAAGTGTTGGGCTAAACAAGTCTGGTGCTTTGGCAGCAAAAGCTGGAATCTGTAGAATTTGATTGGTTTTGGCCTCAAAAAATGTATTCACAGAGGGCACTACCCAAAAAAAAGAAGGCCTTAGCTGAATTTCCTCCTGAATTTCACGCAAAGCTGCTTGAGCGTAGTCTTCATTTTCTTTTACTTTGCCCCCCACCATACGCCACTGTCCGGCATATATTTTATTATTAGCTCTCTGAAGTATCAAAAATTCTATGTTTTTTGAACTCTCGCGATAAATATACGCGTCTATAAGTTTTTTCATTGGAATGGCCGTTTTAGCTATGCTAGCTGGAGTGCATCAACCAGTAGATTCAGTCTATTTCGATTTTCAATATTTCTAATTCTAGTATGCCAGCTGGTACGGTGACGGTAACAACATCCCCTATTTCTTTTCCCAAAAGAGCGGCACCAATGGGTGAATCCACAGAAATTTTACCCTTCGCGAAGTCAGCTTCGTTTGGAGATACTAGGGTATATTTCATTTCCTTCTTCATTTTTTTATTGAGTATAGTAACCTTGGTTAGTACACGGACTTTAGTTAGATCTAAGTCTTTGGCGTCCAATACACGGGCATTAGCCAAAATATCCTCCAATTGAGTTATACGCGTCTCCATATGCCCCTGAGCTTCTTTCGCTGCATCATATTCGGCATTTTCGCTTAAATCACCCTTTGCCCTAGCTTCTGCTATATCTTCTGCTATTTCACGACGTCCTCTAGTTTTCAGATCTCGAAGTTCTTGGTCTAATTTGTCATATCCTTCTTGGCTCAAATACTGAATCTTACTCATATACGTACCTTGTTTAAATAGTAAAGCAGCTAAATGGCTGCTTTTTCACATGTTTGTTTAATCATAAAATACGGCCTTTACACTTGTTATTCTACCTTTATAGTATGAACTATGTTTAACGCAATTTTTTGAAATTAAGTTGCTTAGGTTCAACTAACTTCAACGCTTTTTTCAACAACATGCCCTAAGGTTTTTACACCAATAATAAGTGCTAATATGGATAAAAAAGCACCTAAAATGAAAGGGGCACCGGGCAGATATAACATCTGATTGGTACTAAAGTAACTAAATGATTGAGTCATCACTGGTGGACCAATGATGGCTGAAAAACTAATGAGACTCGTTAACACGCCTTGTAGTTCCCCCTGCATATTTGCGGGCACCTGATTTGATAGAATTCCCTGCAAGGAAGGTCCCGCAAACCCTCCCAAAGCATAAGGCATAATCATTGCCAGCATAATGGAGCCGTTAGGAGCCCAAGCAAACCCTAAAAAACCAATTAAATAGGCACCAATACCCAAATATACCGCTTTATTAGGCCCTATTTTAGGAATCCACCACCTAGTTAACCCGCCCTGTACAACAGCTACACAGATTCCAACTACCCCTAGTGAAATACCCACCATCGCTTCATCCCAACTGAATTTAAACATAGTGTAATAAGTCCAAGTACTTTGTGTGGCATGGTGAGATAAGTAAATAAGAAAAAATACAAGAAATAATCCTGTTGCTGCTGAGAAGTCCCTGATCTTTTTTAGTGCTCCAAAGGGATTGGCCCTTTTCCACTCAAAGGAACGGCGCTCTTGCTTAGCTAATGACTCTGGGAGAATAAAATATCCGTAGATAAAATTGACCAAGCTTAAAATAGCTGCTGCTATAAATGGTAAACGAGAACCATACTCTCCCAAAATTCCACCAATCACTGGGCCAATAATAAACCCTAAACCAAAAGCAGCTCCTAACAAACCAAAATTTTGGGCTTTTTCTTCTGGGTCACTTATATCTGCTACGTAAGCACTAGCAGTGGTCGTAGTTGCTCCGGTTATACCTGATAAAAAACGGGCGAAAAATAACCACCACATAGTTGGTGCCCAGGCTAACAAAAGATAATTCAAACCGTAGGCACATAAAGAACTAAGAAGTAAGGGTCTGCGCCCATAACGATCACTCAATGAACCAATTACTGGAGCGAAAAGAAACTGTGTCCCTGCGTAGATGAACATTAGCAAGCCACCATATTCGGCTGCGTTGCTTATGGTTTGACCGGTTAGTTCAATTATAAGACTAGGAACTACAGGTATAATTATTCCCAATCCAATGACATCGATTAAAACGGTAATGAAAATAAAAACTAAAGCCGCTTTTCCTTTTTTATTCGGCTTCATTTTTCCATGCTTCGTAAAGATCTCGTAAGGTGTTCCAACGATACATTCCTGAATTATGCCCATCTGACCAATGGATTTGGATGGCATGATTTCCAATCTGTTCTGCTCTTCGTATCGTTACAGGTACTTTTGCTTGTTCATTAAAAGCAGAAGGCTCAAATATCTGCATTTTATCATGTCCCCCTCTACACATTACACATGGACAATTTTTTCGTAAACCGAATAGTGGATATTGATAAGTTTTGCCATCACTCCACAAAATTTGAAAGTACTCTTCCTCGTTATTTATAACTATTTTATCGGGTAAGAACATGATAAGTGTCGAATGTTTTCAGCATAAATATATAGAATAAATGACTCTTGTTTATCTACTTTCTATTCCTTTTTTACTACTCGGATACTTGGTTGGAAAACGCTACATCCAACTTTACACCACCACTATAAGAAAAGCACTCCAGTTAGCAAGTCTTATCATAACATTATATGTGGTAGCCATGCTTCTTTTTATCAATGGGTATTTAAGTGAGTCCTTAGCTGGAACTCTTATGAGCTTATTTTATGCAATTTTAAGCGGTATAGGTATAGGAAAACTACACAGCCAATTGGAGGTTAAAAAATCAGCTGGCTACCCTCTTTACAACTTCAGAAATCCTATTGTACACTTTACCCCATTATTCATTGGCTCAACTCTAATTATTGCTGGATTACTTCGTATTGGTTGGGCCTTTGATTTTATCATTACCCCCATACGGTTATTTTCGGGTACTT
>CALKOA010000134.1 GCA_938091655.1 uncultured Balneolaceae bacterium
GATATGTTAACAACTAATTGGTTTTTAGTTGTGAAGTTAGGGATGGGATTGTTAATTGGAACTCTTATTGCATTAGGCATACGATATAGCTTGCGAGAAATGAAGGAATAAGCTACAAATTACCACAAAAAAGCCGTCCCCAAATCAATGGTAGACGGCTAATATCATCTACAGACGGCTATTACCCCATTTGCACTATAAACATAGTACTTGCACACAGATTGCTCAATAATGTTTAATACGTAATTTATATACGTATAAATACGTACAAGCCCCAACTCCTAATTCAGTACACAAATGCATCAACCAGAGGGGTAAAATTACATATGCTCTAGATTATTTTTGTTTTCTAGGGCAAATCGGACCAAGCTAGCGGTGTTCTTGAGGTTTAGCTTTTTGAGCAGGTTGGTTCTATGCTTGTCAACAGTTCGTGGCGAAATAAATAACTTAGAAGCAATTTCTGTGCTGGTGTTCCCCTGAATGAGCAGGTGAAGCACCTCCCTTTCCCGACGAGTGATGGTTTTTTTAGATTTTCTGTAGGCGGTGAGCTTTCTGTATTCCCTAGTCATCATTTTCGAATATATTTTTCCAAGATAGGTATCACCTTCTGCAACTTTGGAAGCGGCATCTATCAACTCAATCCGGTGTGCACTTTTCATTAATAGACCTTGTGCACCTGAGGCTAGAAATTCATTTAGCGTCTCTTCTTTGCTGTCATCGGCCAGAATGAGAACATGGGCATTCGGAAATTTCTCGACCAATTTGTTGGCCAAATGAATTCCCGATATTTCTGGTAGATTGAATGAGAGCACGCATAGTTGGGGTCTCACGTTTTCGAATGCGCTCAAAACTAAGGCACCATTATCAGTTTCCGAGACTACATCGCAGTGATGTTCCGACAGGATAGACCGAAGTCCATGACGAAATATTTCGTTACCATCGGCTATGATGGTGGATATTTTTTCCATGTAGACCTCCCCAGGCTAAATGGATATGAGCGTAACTAACTCGGTAAACACTGGTTAATGTAGCTCGTGGATGTTCAGGATATATTGAAACTAAAAATAACCAAAAAAGAACAATCTCAAAATACTATTGCGTTTTGAGCATTGGCAAGACAAAGGTCGGTGCTACTCACTGGAATTGAGCAACTCCTCTATTTTAACTTCTTCTGGGATATTCGTCTACATAATGTGTAATTTAATCTACTCACTTGAGCTTTGGGTATTGTTAGTGACTAAATGTACTAGAGACTAAAACGTAGCAACCCAGAGCTTCACTCAATTTATTGTTAGTTAGGTTATTTTATGAAAACATTACAACGCAGTCATACCTGCGGAGAACTCACAGCACAACACATTGGACAGCAGGTAGTGCTTAACGGTTGGGTTGGACCTCGTAGAGACCTTGGAGGACTTATATTTATAGATTTACGGGATCGCTATGGAGTCACCCAGATAGTGTTTACTGAAACCGACGCCACGATACACGAACGAGCAGAACAGTTACGGGCAGAATATGTAATTGGAATCAAAGGTACGGTCATTGCAAGGGGCGAAGAGAACATCAATCCTAAACTAGTTACAGGTGAGGTGGAAATAGAGGTAAGTGATTTGGTGATTTATTCCGAAGCACTAACACCGCCGTTTGAAATTAAGGATGGTATCACAACGAATGAAGAAGTACGCTTAAAGCATAGGTACTTAGATCTACGAAGACCGGAAGTTCAGCATAAATTATTTATGCGTTCGAAAGCCTATCAAATTATTCGCAGTTTTTACCATGAGCAGCAGTTTGTAGAGGTAGAAACGCCGGTTCTTATGAAGAGTACTCCAGAAGGTGCAAGAGATTATTTGGTGCCAAGTAGGGTGAATCCTGGTAAGTTTTTTGCCCTGCCACAAAGTCCGCAAACATATAAGCAGTTGCTTATGACATCCGGCTTTGATCGATATTTTCAAATAACCAAATGTTTTAGAGATGAGGATCTACGGGCAGATCGTCAACCTGAGTTCACACAGATTGACGTGGAAATGTCATTTGTTGATGAAGACCATATATATGGTATCCATGAGGCCCTTATGTCGAGAATATTCAAGGAAACCATCGGAGTAGACTTAGCAACTCCGTTCCCAAGGATGAGTTATGATCAAGCTATGAGTACTTATGGATCCGATAAGCCTGATCTACGGTTTGGTTGTGAGTTTGTCGATTTTTCCGAAATTGTTGCTAAAGCAGAGTTTAAAGTGTTTTCTGATACCGTATCTAAGGGTGGTGGCGTTGTTGGATTCACCATTCCAGGGCAGGGTGAGATGGGCCGTGGTGCCATTGACCGTTGGACCGAACGAGCTAAAAAAGAGACGGGCGCTGGTGGACTCATTTACATTAAAATGCAGGAAGATGGTCCATTGTGTAGCGTAGCTAAGTTTTTGACCGACACTATTATCGACGAAATGGTAGCCGCTTCTAAGGCTAAAAAGGGCGATTTAGTTTTCTTATTAGCTGGCCCAAAACCTCAGGTCCTGGAGCAATTGGGGCAACTTCGGTTAATGATCGGCGAAGAATTTGGGTTCATTGATGAACATGCCTTCAAACCCCTATGGGTTACAGATTTTCCTTTGCTTGAGTGGGATGCGGAGTCGCAGAGGTACCATGCTATGCATCATCCGTTTACATCACCCAGAGAGGAGGACACTGAGCTTATGGACACCGAACCAGGAGCCGTGCGGGCTCGGGCGTATGATTTGGTGTTGAATGGAAGCGAAATTGGGGGTGGATCTATTCGGATACATCACCCTAAAATGCAGCAACGTATGTTTGACCTTCTTGGTATTGGTGAGGAAGAGGCCGAGGAGAAGTTCGGATTTCTGTTACAAGCTTTTCGATATGGGGCACCCCCACATGGTGGCATCGCTTTAGGTTTGGATCGACTTATTATGATACTGACCAAGGCAAAAAGTTTGAGGGATGTTATTGCGTTTCCTAAAAATCAGAGAGCCCAGAGTATGATGGATGATGCGCCGGCTGCAGTAGAATTGAAGCAGTTAAATGAGTTACATATTAAATTGAAGCGTATTCAAGATTAGCTTAAAGGAACCCATGAAAACCGCAGGTATTGATGGTTGTAAGTATGGTTGGATTCTCATCAGTTTTGACGAGGGACAGGAACATTATGAGTTACTTAAAGATGCGGCTGAGTTAGAGAGTGTATTAGGTGATTATGATCGGGTATTCATAGATATGCCTATAGGCCTGGAGGATGAATCCTATACAAGACAATGCGATCTAGAGTTACGAAAAGCTCTTGGTTCAGAATACTCATCAAGTGTGTTTAGCCCACCCATTCGTCCTGCTTTATATGCCCCAACCTATGCCGAGGCGAATATGACTAGTTACGAATACACCGAGAAAAAACTTACGCTTCAATCGTGGAATATAACCCCCAAGATACGGGTGTTGGACGAGCTGCTTATTCGTCATGAGGGCTGGGGAGAGCGTGTTTTAGAGAGCCATCCAGAATGGTTGTTCAACAAGTTGAATAGGGGTGTGATTTTTCAGAAGAAAAACCTCAAAAAGGGGATTAGGCATCGGTTAGAATTGTTAAGCGAGAAAAGTGAGTGGGCCGAAGAATTTTTTCGCATTATTAAAGAAGAGTATAGGCGTTCCGAAGTGGGTGAAGATGATATTGTTGATGCGATGGTGTTAGCCTATTTTGCTAATAAATCGGTAAAAGATGGAATCAAAACTATTCCAGAAGTACCACCGGTAGATGGCCAAGGGCTACCTATGGCCATTCATTATGTATGAATGAGCTAAAGCAGCTGAGTGGAACGTTTTTTTCCAATTCATTGCTTATTTTATTATAGAATTTATAGGGTGGTTCTAACGTATTTTTTAATGGATATGATCCACTTATCACAACCAAACAACTCAAAATAACAGGAAAATGGCGTATACATTACCCGAACTTCCTTACTCGTATGACGCACTCGAACCTTATTTCGATGCACGTACGATGGAAATACATCACACAAAGCATCATCAAGGATATACATCAAAAGTGAATGCAGCACTAGAAGGTACTGCGCATGCAGAATCCTCCATTGAAGATGTGTTAGCAAACATTTCAAGTCTCCCAGCAGATAAGCAACAAGCTGTCATTAACAATGGCGGTGGTTTTGCTAATCACAGTTTATTTTGGTCTATCCTTTCGCCAAATGGCGGTGGTAATCCCTCAGGTAGTTTAGCTACGGCTATAGACGCAGAATTAGGGGGTTTTGACGCATTCAAAGAGGCATTTGCCAATGCTGCAGCTACTCGATTTGGATCCGGCTGGGCATGGTTGTCAGTAGACGGTTCTGGCAAGTTAGTGGTGCATTCAACCCCTAATCAGGATAGTCCAATCATGGATGGGCACACACCTATTTTAGGATTAGATGTTTGGGAACATGCTTATTATTTACATTACCAAAATCGCAGACCTGATTATATTTCTGCTTTTTGGAGCGTAGTTAATTGGGATCAAGTTCAAGCGAATTACGACGCTGCGAAATAACTAAAGATCATCATTGAGACACCTTACCTTAATCGGGTAGGGTGTTTTTCTTAACCTTAAGTACTACGATTATGCAATTTGGATTTGGAATGGGGCCTGATACCTCATGGATGAGAGAAGAATTAACACAGCTAGGTGTTGAAGAGTTGATCACCACGGTTGATGTAGACCGAGCGATGAAAGAATATAAAGGAACAATGCTCTTAGCTATTAATTCGGTTTGTGGGTGTGCTGCCGGAAACGCGCGCCCAGGCTTAGGTATCGCTTTGGAGCAGTCGGAAGCTAAACCCGATCATTTGGTTACCGTATTTGCAGGTCAAGACAAAGAAGCGACTGCCCACGCAAGGGCCTATTTTAGTGAATTTCCACCTTCATCACCCTCTTTTGCTTACTTCGTTGACGGGGAAATAAAAGCAATGATTCCTCGACATCGGATTGAAGGACGTACGAGTCAAGATGTGGCGGAGGATTTAAAAATGGTTTTTGAAGCTTTTGCAAAGCCTGCTGAACAGAAATAAAGCGGATATAGAACGGTTTTGGTGAGATTTTTTCCGTTAAGATTACCCACTTAAGCCAGATGTTCTAGTCTCGTATCAAGGTTGTTTAGGGCCGTAGTTAACTTCCGATCCATTGTCGTAGAGCTTGAAGCCTTCCGGTTTTGCATCCTCACCATTTGGTCCAAAAGATTTAATCTGATGTATAAGTGAGTCAGTAGAAGGGGAAGGTTTTTGTGCCAATTCGCCTTGAATGTGAGAGTCGATATGAAGGGTTTGGGTGGGAAAGGCGAATTCTACTTTAAGAGCTTTAGCTAAACGAAGAATTTCTAACAGAAAATTATGGCGTTGTTGTAGCTCAGTACTCCAGTCTGGGACTGAGAAAAATACATATACTAGAACGTCTAAAGAGTGCGCCCCAAAAGCATGAAAGTGAATTTCATAATAATCTTGTCGAAAATTTGAGTTTGCTTTAACGATGGCCTTTATACCTTCAACAAATGCTTCCATTTGTTCTGGAGAGGTATCGTAGGTCAGATTAAGTATAGTTTTTAACCGCCTAAATTCACGCATACCCAGGTTATCAATTTCGGAGTTAGCTAGGCTTGAATTAGGAATAGAAACAACCGAATTATAAAAAGTCCTAATTCGTGTCGAACGAAACCCTACTTCCTCAACAGTACCCTCTGCAGCGCTTGTTTTGATCCAATCTCCCATTCGAAAGGGACGATCGACAAAAATAGTTATGGAGCCAAAAAAATTAGCTAGCGTATCCTTAGCCGCTAAAGCAACAGCCAAACCGCCAATACCGAGTCCTGCAATGAGCGAGGCCACGTTGTACCCATTGTTTTGAAGAATGACAATAACACCTAAAGCCACGATAAAAACTCGTAGTGTTTTGCGTATGAGTGGCACCAATTGATCATCCAGAGAATTTTCAGTTCTACCTGTTACATGCGTCAGGTATTCAGCAAAAACGTCAATTAAATTGTATATAACCCAAAAAACAGCAACTGAAAGTGAAATACTTAGAACCTTAGAAAGGTAAAGATTAATGCTAACACCGAACTGCAAATTAGTGTAGCTAAGGAGTAGGAAACCAATCAACACGACTAAACCAAGTGGTTTTTGAACCGATTCTAACAACAAGTCATCCCATTCTATTCTTGTTTTTTTAGCCCAACCAGTCAAATACTTCGTAAGAATACCTTCGAAAAGATTTCGTATAACGAGAGCCAATAAAATCCATACAAAAAGACCAATAACCTGCCAAACATATAATCCCATCCATTCCGTTTTAGCTACAGGGGGTAAGCGATCAATAAATGCTTCTAAGGTGCTAGAAAATGTAGCTCTATAGAGGATAGGTATTTGTTCAATAGTCGATTCGGAGAACAACCATTCCGAGCCAACTTTACGGAGGTACACTTCAGGAAGATCGTTGAATAGAATGTATTGTGGTAATCCAGATAGGGAGTCAATATGATTAGGGGTATCGGGTATCTCAGAATACACAACCAACAGTCCACGGGCATCTAGTACTTTAAGTAATTGTTGGGCTAGTTGCTCTTTATCTGCCTGTTCACCATTAAAAAGTGCAAAAGGTTGAATGTACCGATCCGGTATAACATGCCCTTTTTGTTGCCAATGAATAAAGCTATGTACGCTTTTTTGTGGGCTCGAAACGAAGGTATTTAATTGGGTTGTTGAATCCGCAAGACTTGACTGAGCTATGCTGGATTTGCCACTTAAAATCAGTGCAAATAGGCTCAACATCACTAGATTAACAGCCCTACAGCTTCCTTTTTTTATTTTTTTTGTTCTGGTTGATGAAGCTTTTTTTCGGATTCTATTTGAATACTTCTGTGAATTGGACCGTAAGAAAATAGGTAACATGTTAGAATACTTTAGTGTCACTATTGGAGACTTGCGAGGGACACATAATATAGAGATAAGCATTTAGTTCTACCAATGAATGTGTAACTGAATATGTATCAATTTATACTCAGTTAAACAGATTATCACCGCGAAGGCAATAAATCTATTAGCTTAAATACATGGTTTGTGTATCTTAGTTATCTGCATAATCCTGTAAATATTGATTAAGAAAGGATGTGTCATCCTTAATGAGGCACTAACCGCCTCGAAATATGTCGTCTTTTGTTAGCAACATTCCAGCAGTACAATCGTATAGTTAGGTAATACATTCACATACTTGAAATTCAACACCTCACATATAGTTTATTTTCTGGGTCTAGTAGGAGCCGTTCTATTTTTTAGCTTTAGGCCATCCGTTGACTATTTTTCTGAGGCTCCTTTAGACTTGAATAGGAAGGATATTGAAAATAAAATAAATGCTCTTTCTACTAGTTTAGGTATTCAGTTAGATACCCTCAGTGCTATTACTTCTCTGCAACAACACACAAAGTACGCAGAAGATCAGATGAACAGTTCACGTTATCCAACCCCCAAAACACTTAATCAAAAAGATCTGGTGTTAGGTAGTTGGGATGTAGTCTATGCTCCTAAACAGGCGTATAATTTCATACCAATCAATGCTAATGAGTTCTTTGAGCCATTGGGGTCTATTCGGTTTCGGGTCGATGGTAAGGGTAACATAATCCGAGTAGCTGAGCATCCAAGTAGACCTAATCCAACATTTATACCTGGAAGTGACATCGGCGATATTGCTGAGCGGATTCTAATTGATATGATGGGATATAACCTCCAAGATTTTGAGCCTATAACGGGAGATTGGCCGGATGTTCCGGAAGATGTTGCAGACAGTTATCAATCCTTGAATACTGGTAACAATAATTCGACTTCGGTTGGGGCAAATGAAATTGTTTTACGTTGGCAGAAAACAACAAATGCCGAAGGTGGACCCTACCGATTGCGAATGAAGTTAGTTCCTGAGGTGAAAGAATTTGTTGATGAATCGGGTACTACCACCACCTTTGGGTATAAACTCTCATCATTTGAGGCTACACGACCGTTTGAACCACAGGAGCTTGCGAACCCTGAACAACAAACCTTAACCGACTTTGATTATGCGCTCTATGCTAGTGCGGTAATCTTAGCCCTCATAGTATTTATTTTTGGTGTTCGAAATGTCATTAAAGGGAATATAGAATGGAGACGTGCATTTATTGTATTTATAGCGTTTAACCTGGGTATTTATGGTTGGAGAATGCTCTATTACATCTCCAATTTTTCTGAAGTATTAAGTACAACTGGTTACTTTGTAGTGTCTATAAACACATTGCTTCTTTCTCTGGTCTTAAGCTTATTCGGCGCATTGGCATACATTAACTGGGAAGTATTTGCGAGGGCTCAAAAAAATGGAGAAATCCATTTAGTAGATAATATTTGGCGAATGAATATTTGGCTAAAAGAGTCAGGTCAAGCTATGTTACACGGTTTTTCGCTAGGATGTCTACTTCTAGGAGTATTTGTGACCACTGCTTACCTAAGCGGGCAGTATCTGTATCAATTTGACAGTGCTTTCGGCTTTACTGAGGCCGCAAATAGGCCCCAATGGTTAACCATGAATATTTCACTTTGGACTACGACTTGGTTAGTTGGCTTCGGTCAAATTGGATTCATTGTATCTATGGTTCATTCCTACATAAAGAATAAATGGTCAGGCTCAATTATCTCCATGATACTTGTTACCGTATTGATTACGGTACTAGGACGTTTAATTGGTAGTCCTAATGGATTGGTTTCAGATTTGCTGCTATATAGTGGAGTTGGGGTGCTTGTCGTGTTGGTGTATACTCGATTTGGCTTGGTTACTACCAACACCTCTTGGTGGATCTTTTCAGCCGTACTTATGCTAATGCCGTACATAGGTTCAGAAAATTTTTCTTACCAACTAACTTTTTGGGCTCAAGTTCTGTTAATAGGTTGCATACCGCTTGCTGGGTTTGTTATGTATAGAAATGGAGAGTCTTTACAAGAAGTGGAAGAATATGTACCTGAATATCAAGAACGAATAGCTCAACAACTTAGGGTTGAAAAAGAAATTGAGATAGCACGTGAGAGTCAATATCAGCTTATGCCATTACAGCCGCCACAACGTGAAGGC
>CALKOA010000135.1 GCA_938091655.1 uncultured Balneolaceae bacterium
TAAATAGTAATTTATGAATCAATAAAGATAAAAAGAGACTATGCAGCTGTGTTTTTTTTCCGATGTGGAAGGCCAGCGGTTTGATCCTTTAACACTTACGCGTCCAGTAGAAGACTTGCGGGTTGGTATCTTAACCGTTCAGAACAAATGGGAGCGGTGGTTACATCTAACCACCAAAGCTCGAATTTGCAGACCTTATCTAACACCATTATATAACGATAGCACTATTCAACCAGACCAAGATTGTCTGTGGATTAACGCCCGTTTTTTACCCGATTATTCACTAACAGAGCAGATAAAAAGCCTTTTAACCGGACAGGCACTTACATACTCTACTATTAAAGATGACGGTACAGAGGCTAAAAACAAAGAACTTGTTGCGATTATCTTATCAGGACAACAAAGCCTCGATTGCTTATTGTCATGTGAACATATCAATGATCCTGCACACTGGGTTCAGACACTATTGAGCGCCTCAAAAAGTTCGATAAACTGTATGAACAAGCCTAGAAAACTAGATTACTTGTGGGATATATTGCAATTAAATGGCAGTGAAATTGAAGCTGATCTTGAGCTAATCTCCCTACCAACTGTTGAAGAACATGACCTAAGGACTAACCTCCAAGTCATGCATCCGGAACGGATTTTTGTACATCCATCGGCCCATTTGGAACCTGGAGTTATTTTGGTAGCGGAAGATGGTCCTATTTATATTGGAGCAGGAGCAACCATTGAAGCCGGTAGTATTTTGAAGGGTCCACTAGCTGTTTGCGAGGGTGCCGTTACAAAAATGGGGTGTCGAATTTACGGTGGTACTACCATAGGACCTGTGAGTAAAGTTGGTGGAGAGGTATCAAATACCATCTTTCATTCCTACTCCAATAAGGCACATGATGGTTATATGGGTAATTCGTTGGTTGGCCAATGGTGCAATATGGGTGCTGACAGTAATACATCCAATCTAAAAACCAATTATGGGCTCATCTATTTAGAAGATTGGAATAGTCGACAAGCCTACGACATTGGTTTCCAATTCTTTGGTTCGGTTCTTGGTGATCATTCTAAAACAGCCATTAACGCCATGTTAAATACTGGAACCATGTGTGGGGTATGCTCAAACATCTTTTTATCACAGTTTACTCCTAAACACATACCCTCTTTTAGTTGGTTAACGGATACTGGAAATAGTATCTATCGGTTTGATAAAGCCGTTGAAGCGATGCAGGCGATGATGGCTAGGCGTGACATCGAATTTGAACCAGGCTACCAACGTATGATGAAGCATCTGTTTGATCAGGCGATAGAAATTGATCATGTCTGATTGATTACTAATCAGTGTTTGCTAAAGTACTCGCCTCGCAGTCAAATAACGCACATTCCAATAACGAGCATTTAGATCAGATATCATAACCCCTCCTGTCGTACCCGCGTGTAAAAAATGTCGCCTGTCAACCATTACGCCCACGTGATAGGTGGTTGGTCCTGTTTTAAAAAAGACTAAATCACCTAAATCTACCCGTTTGCGCCGTATTTTCTTGCCCACCTTAATCTGTTCCAAGGTTATGCGGGGTAGTTTTTCGCCCAAATAATCATCAAATACCACCTGCATAAAGGCAGAACAATCAACCCCTTTGAGGGTGGTTCCACCCCATTGATAAGGTGTTCCTCTCCATTCCGTGTAGGCTCGCTTCAACCGGTTGAACGTTCGCACTTCTGCTAAACCTGCAGACCGGCTCATGGTGGGAATAAAACGTTCTGATGGCTCATCTGCTCCAGGTGTACTTACCCCATTAGACGTACCACAAGCACCTAGAAGTACACTTACTGTGATTAAAAATAGTAATGCAGAATACTTCAAACGATTTAGTACAATATTTGGGTTAGCAGTAGATGATGCATTAATTTAGTAAATTATTCAAATAACCTAATCTCTGCAATAGACTATGCCAATGCAACTTTTAGTGAATATTGACCATATTGCTACACTCCGAAACGCCCGGGGTGAAGGCTACCCAGTACCTGCTCAAGCCGCCCAGATTTGCGAACAGGCAGGCGCCGCAGGAATTGTCTTTCACTTGAGAGGAGATCGTCGTCATATCATGGATCACGATTTGCCTGAACTCAAGAAGGCTGTACAAGGTGTATTGGATTTTGAGATGGCCGCAACAGAAGAAATGATCGAGTTACTCCATCAAGTACAGCCCGAGATTTGCACCTTGGTTCCAGAAGCTCGGGAAGAACTGACTACCGAAGGCGGTTTACATGTAGCTGCTATTTATGAGGACTTCCAAAATCGAGTGTTTCCAGCAATACGAAGTGGCGCAGCTGGTTCGAAGGTTGAAATAAGTTTATTCGTAGACCCTAATCCAGAAGACATTCAGGGAGCTATAGAACTAGGTAGTGACGCCATCGAGCTACACACCGGAACCTACGCCAACGCCTCCACCCCATCCGCCGCACAGGCAGAGCTAAACCGCCTAGCAACGGCCGCTAAAATGGCGCACACTGCCGGGCTAAAAGTAAACGCCGGCCATGGCTTAAACCAAAAAAACCTGGCACCCTTTCTTCACACCGTCCCACATCTAGCCGATATTAGCATAGGACATGCACTCATAAGCGAAGCTGTTTTTCATGGCTTAGCCAACACAGTTAAAGCCTATATGACCATTATAGAACAGGCAAAAGAGGAACAGCGCTAATGCGTTCCAATCATTTTTCTGGATACGCCGCTATTCTAGGACGACCAAATGCAGGTAAGTCCACCCTTATGAATGCTCTCCTTGGAAGTAAACTTTCCATCGCTACACATAAAGCACAGACCACCCGCCATCAAATCATGGGGATCTACAGTGAAGAAGATTGCCAAATCATTTTTTTAGATACACCTGGGATTATCCAGCCCAAATATGAACTTCAAAAGGCAATGATGCGCTTTGTTGAAAAGGCCGAAAAAGAAGCGGATGTCATGCTCTTGTTGGTTGATCTTAAGCGTAGTTTTACTCAGCAAGAACGGGACAAAAAAAATACCCCAAACGCTTCTACTGAATTGGTAGATCACGAGTTATTAGGGCACGTCCGATCCCAGCACAAACCCGTTATATTGGTATTGAACAAGATGGATACGGTGCCCGAGGAATGGTTAAAAAAAGTGCAAGGAGCCTATGAAGAGGCCTTCACCTTTGCTGGAATTCAAGCCATATCGGCGCTCGAGCAGCATGGTATACCGGCCTTAATCGATCAACTCAAAACCAAGCTGCCCAAAGGCCCTGCTTTTTATCCAAAGGATGAGTTAAGCGAGCATCCACTCCGATTTTTTGTATCTGAATTCATTCGTGAACAGTTGTTTTTAAATTATCATGAAGAATTACCGTACTCAGCTACCATTGAAATATTAGAGTATCAGGAATCCCCTGAAATTGATCGAATTATGGCCGATATCGTAGTCAATCGAAATTCTCAAAAAGGCATGATTATAGGCAAAAAAGGGGCTGCTATAAAGCAATTAGGTATTCAGTCCCGAGCGAGTATTGAATCTTTTTTAGATAAGCAGGTTCATTTAGAATTACATGTGAAAGTGCGAGAAAAATGGCGAGAAAAAGAACATATGGTCCGTAATTTAGGGTACAGAGAATAATTTTTTCCTTGACCCTTGCATCAAAAGTAGAACAGTGTTAGTTTGAAATCTCAAGCTCATTAAGCTTGTATGTTCTTTAAAAGTTTAGCTTCTCATTACGAAAGGCGGAGGGATCAGGCCCTGTGAAGCCTTGGCAACCGGCTACATATGTCACTCGACGGCGAGCACATGTGTAGACAAGGTGCCACATCCTGCTTTGTGATTGAATCGTTCAATCCAAAGAAAGATGAGTTCGATCCGCTTATAGTTAAGCCTTGTTCGAATTCATCCGAGCAAGGCTTTTTTCGTTTCATACACGATGTTAATGACTCACAAATAACATTCATTCATCTAATACGAATAACTATGAATACTTTATTAGAACGTAATTTACGTTTCGAAACCAAACAATTACACGCTGGGCAACAACCTGATCCTACCACTGGTTCTCGTGCGGTTCCCATCTACCAAACTACCTCGTATACCTTTAAGGATACCGATCATGCAGCTAATCTGTTTGGACTAAAAGAATTCGGGAATATTTATACCCGAATTATGAATCCTACTACCGATGTATTTGAGCAAAGAATTGCAGCATTGGAAGGCGGGGCTGCGGCTGTGGCTACGGCCTCGGGCCAATCAGCTCAGTTTTTAGCAATCACCACCATAGCCCAAGCTGGTGATAACATCTTATCAACCCAAAATCTTTATGGAGGAACCTATAATCAATTCAAGGTTACCCTTCCACGCTTAGGCATTCAAGTTCGTTTTGCTGAGGAAGATACTGTAGAAGCCTTTGAACAATTAATCGATGACGATACCAAGGCCATCTACGTGGAATCTATAGGAAACCCCAGAGGAAATGTGGCCGACTTTGAAGGACTTGCACAGCTTGGGCAAAAATACGGTATCGCCCTAGTTGTTGATAATACCTTTGGTGCTGGCGGGGCCCTGGTACAACCTATTGCCCATGGAGCCAACATTGTAACAGAATCAGCTACCAAATGGATCGGAGGTCACGGCACCTCTGTTGGTGGGGTAATCGTAGATGCAGGTAATTTTAATTGGGGGAATGGGCGCTATCCTTTGTTCACCAATCCAGCTCCAGGATACCATGGCATCAATTTCTGGGAAATATTTGGCTCGGACGGTCCGTTTGGAAACATAGCTCTCGCCATACGTGCAAGGGTAGAGGGACTACGAGATGTTGGTCCTGCCCTCTCACCTTTCAATAGCTTTTTGCTGTTGCAAGGCTTGGAAACTTTATCCTTAAGAGTAGAACGACACACCTCAAATGCGCTAGCTCTGGCGAATTTCCTACACCAACATGATAAAATTGCTTGGGTAAATTATAATGGATTAGAAGACCACCCCTACCATGAACGAGCAAAAAAATATCTTAAAAATGGCCAATTTGGTACACTGTTTACCTTTGGTGTAAAGGGCGGTTATGAAGCGGCTAAAACCTTCATAAATGAGGTACAATTAGCCAGTCACCTAGCTAATGTGGGGGATGCTAAAACCTTGGTAATTCACCCATCATCCACTACCCATCAGCAACTCAGTGAAGCCGAACAAGAAGCCAGTGGAGTTAGCTCTGATCTCATTCGAGTGTCCGTAGGTATCGAACACATTGATGACATCAAAGAAGACTTTGATGTAGCTTTAGCGAAGATTTAACTCTTCCTAGGTAACTTGACCCGTTAGCTTTGAAAACAGACGCAGAAGAATGAGTATCCAGAAGACATTACTTGTATCCGAAACATACACGACCGAATCCGGTTTTGTATTTAAGGAGTTTGAACTCAGCTATCATAGCTGGGGTACCTTGAACAAGAATGGTGATAATGTGGTACTCATTTTTCATGCACTAACTGGAGATAGCAACGCTGAGGATTGGTTTCACGGTTTTTTTGCCAAGCAAAGCCCTATTGATTTAGATCAGCACTATGTTCTGTGCATCAATACCCCGGGTAGTTGTTATGGCTCTACCGGACCTCAAAGCATAAACTCTCAAACCCAAAAAGCCTATGGTCCCCATTTCCCTGTTCTAAGCATACGAGATATCGTTCGATTGGAACAACATCTACTGAATCACCTCCAGATTAACTCCGTACAATGTGCAATTGGTGGATCGATGGGCGGGATGATTGCTCTAGAATTTGCCCTCATAGACCCTAGAATTAAACGTGCTTTTTTAATGGCGATGGGTAAAGCACACACAGCCTGGTCCATCGGACTTAGTCATTTACAAAGGCAGGCTATCTACCAGGATCCACACTGGATGTCAGGTTGGTATACCGCCGAAGCACCACCAAGCCAGGGGCTTTCTTTGGCGCGGCAAATTGGTATGATGACCTACCGCTCTCCTGAGAATTATGAAGCCAAGTTCGGCAGAGATATCCGTGAAATTACCAATCACCCCTACTACCAGGTCGAATCCTACCTAGATTATCAAGGCCAGAAACTCAATAAACGATTCGATGCTCTTAGTTATGAGCGACTCACTCGATCTATGGATACCCATGATATATCAAGAGATCGTGGAAGTTTTAAAGATGTGGCCAAGGAGCTTACTATCCCCATTCATGTGGTTGGTATACAATCCGATGCTTTGTATCCGGTTTCAGAGCAAAAGGATCTGGCCCATCTCCTACCCAATGGCCAATTTACAGCACTTGATTCTCCCTATGGCCATGATGCCTTTTTAATCGAATTTGATCAGCTCACCCAAATATTATCCCGTTTTCTAGCGACTACCTAAGAAGGTAGATTTTCTAGATCGGTTAGGTAAGAATGCAAACACATTCCAGATACTATCCGTAGATAGTTGTCTTATTTTTTTATTGCTATCCCATCCCTACGTATCTACCTCAACCGTTTCATTTCAGCCTTTTTCTTTTCAATGAATACCATGAAGAAATAGTCCGAAATAGACCAAAAAACGGATTACTCACCACTTTCTCCCACCAAAAATACACCTTATATATAGGGCCTTATTACATCGGTTTGGTATTTTTTTTGTTTCTCAGTGTTTTTTTCTTGACAGATTATAGAAATTTAGGGTACATTGTGGGGTAAAGTGGGAGATAGTGGGGACTTTCTCTCACCCAAAAAAAAGCAATCAAAATTCCACGTTTAGTCACCTTGCATAGTTTCAAAGGTCAATACGAGCATAGTATAGATGCAAAAGGCCGCATAGCCTTCCCGGCTAAAATGCGAAAAGTGTTGAGTCCAGACGCTCAAGAACGCTTTGTAGTGGTGCGTGGATTAGAAACCTGTCTTTACTTATACCCCGAAAACGAGTGGCGTGACGTGGAAGACGCCCTCTCTAAGGCCAACAATTTTACCCGAGCTGGCCGAATTGCCAAACGGAACTTCTTACGCTATGCCGAAGACGCCGCTTTGGACAAACAACATCGTATTGCTCTCCCCACTGAGCATACAAAATATGCCCAAATCAATGGAAAAGCTATTTTCATTGGTATGGGGCAATACATCGAGATTTGGTCTCCCGACGTCCTCGAAAAAGTGGATGCCGATTTAGATCCCGATGCTTTTGAAGCCATTTTTGAACAGGTAATGGGAGGTGGATCCGTATCCGATGGTGAATAATATGACTACGTATTATGAACATACACCGGTGATGCTCCAAGAATGCATTGAGCATTTAATTACCGACCCAAACGGCTGCTACGTTGACGCAACCTTGGGCGGTGGTGGCCATACCTTAGCTATATTGGAGAAATTAGGTCCAAAAGCGAGGATTTTTGGAGTAGATCAGGACCAACAAGCTATCGATGCTGCAAGCCAGCGTATTGGGGAAGACCCCAGATGCACAATTTTAAAAGGAAACTTCGGCTACCTGTCCACTCTTTTACCTCCCCCCTTTAAAGGACAGGTAGCTGGAATCCTTTTGGATTTAGGAGTTTCCACACATCAACTCAAAGAAGCTGATAGAGGATTTAGTTTTCAGCAAGAAGGTCCCCTTGATATGAGAATGGGAACCTACACAGGCCTAACCGCGTATGATGTAGTGAATACATACGATTACGAACGACTAAGAGATCTCATATTTCATTATGGAGAAGAGCGCGGTAGTCGGAAAATTGCCCAAAGTATTATTGATGCCCGTCCAATAGAAAGTACCCAAGAGCTCTCCACTATTATTAGTGAACAAGTACCCCCTAAGTTTAGAATAAAAAGCTTGGCTAGAGTATTTCAGGCCATTCGAATTGAGGTAAACCAAGAATTAGAGGTGCTAAAGCAAGTCTTACAACAAGGCCTTGAGCTCCTAGCCCCAGGCGGACGAATGGTGGTCATGAGCTACCACTCACTCGAAGATCGGTTGGTCAAAAACTTCATGAAGAGTGGGAATTTTGAAGGGATCATCGAAAAAGATTTTTACGGTAACCCTGTCTGTCCCCTAACGCCCATCAACCGGCAGGTAATTACCCCGAACGATCAAGAAATTGATCGAAATCCAGCTTCTCGAAGTGCCAAACTTAGAGTAGCTGAAAAAGTAGGAGACCCTGGCTCATGATGGTATCTTCCCCCCTGCATAGGCAGAACGTGAAGCCAAACCTCCGAAAAGTCAATTCCACTGATTCCATACCCTCTCCATCTCAAAAAACCAGTAAAAAAGTTGGCCAAGAAACTGGAATCAAGTTATCGGCCTTCAAACCTACCAAAATTATTGTCTTCACTTTGGTAGCTGCAATTTTTGGTTTTATCTACTTAACGCATGTATTCGCTACCCAAGAGCTACTTGGTCAGGTTCAACAGCTCCAAAGAGAATACGAACAGACACAGCAAGTGCATGATGAGCTAAAACTTCGATACGATCGGATGACAGGCCCTGCAAATATTTATCGAAAAGCCAGAGAGTTGGGCTTTATCAATGCTGGCCCAGCCGACCAAATATTGGAGGGCCAATAAATGCAGGAATTTAGAGGTGCCATAATGGGTCGGATGTTTGTTATGCTGGGTATCCTATTTTTACTACCGGCGGCATTATTGGTTCAATTGGTTAGGATTAATTTCATTGAGGGTGATGGACTTCGTCAGCTTTGGAATAAGCAAGCCATCACCGAAATTCCTATACCTGCAGAACGTGGAAATATTTACGACCGAAATGGCACCCTGCTAGCTACCAACACCGTAGACTACAAAATGGCCCTAGACCCTAAAGTGCCCGGGATGACACAAGTGCAGATAGACACGGTATTGGTAACATTGGGCCGAATTACAGGTAAAGGCAAAACCTATTACCAAGGTATTCTAAACGAGGCTCCTGCACGGTCTCGTTACGTAGTAATGGAAAAAAACATGAATGGCTCACAAAAAGAGCAACTAGCCACTCTTGGAATACGAGGGGTTATTTTAGAAGAAAACTATCGACGAAGTTATACCTTCGGCTCGCTTGCCGCCCATACTATGGGCTTTGTAAATCATGAAATGAAAGGACGGATTGGTCTTGAGTCATATTATGATAAAGAACTAAGAGGGGTTGATGGGGTACAACAAGTGCGCAAAGATGCACTTCAACGTGTATTTGAATACGTTGGAGCACCAAAAAAATTACCCACCGAGGGTTATGATTTATATACCACGATTGACGCTTCCATCCAAGCTATTTTAGAAGATGAGTTGCAGGTTGGGGTTCAGAGATTTAAGGCAAACTACGGTACGGGAATTATCATGGACCCTACCACGGGCGAAATCTTGGCTATGGCCAATTACCCAAGCTATGACCCCAATGTTCCTGGAGATATTAATGTAGAAAACCGGCGAAATTTTGCCATTGCAGATATGGTAGAACCTGGATCTACTTTTAAGTTAGTTACCGCCATAGCTGCCATAGAACAGGGGGTCATTAAGGAAGGAGAACTTTTCGAAACCCCCGAAGATGGGGCTGTTCAAATTCACGGTCTTACCTTACGAGATCACGATCCGCTAGGGACTATGAACTTTGAAGAAGTAATTCAACAGTCGTCCAACGTTGCTACCGCTGAAATAGCCATGCGATTAGATAACGATACTTTTTACCAATATGCTCGTAATTTAGGTTTTGGAACCCCCACTCATGTGGATATTGCAGGGGAAGAAAGTGGACGTATGGCAAAACCCTTCGAATGGAGTTTGGTAAGTTTACCTTGGATGTCCCATGGTTATGAGCTTCTTGCAACCCCTATGCAAACTACTCAGGCCTACGCTGCTTTTGCTAATCGGGGTGATTTGATGCGTCCTTATTTAGTGAAGGAAATAACGAATTCAAATGGTAAAATCGTTGAACAATTCCAACCAACTCGAATTCGTAAGGTAGCCAAAGCTAAAACCCTGGATCACCTTTATCCCGTTTTTGAAAGTGTTGTTAGTGATTCAGGAACTGGGGATTTAGCCCAAATTCCAGGTCTACGTATTGCAGGTAAAACAGGAACGGCTAAGAAGGTGGTTAATGGGGTGTACTCCAATCGGTACAGAGGTTCTTTTGTTGGCTTTTTCCCTGTGGAAACTCCCAAATATGTTATCTATATCATGTTAGATGAGCCAAAACCCATAGGATATGGTGGATACACTGCGGGTCCAATTTTTAAGCAGGTAGCCCTGCGTATTGCCGGTTTGGACCAAGACCTACAACAACAATTGGTTCAACAAGGCAGCAAAAGAAATACCTTTGCTATTGCTCCCTCCTTGTTAGGCTTGTCACCCGATCGAGCCGAAGAATTATTGGAATCCCTATATATTCCTTTTGAGATGGAGGGTAAGGGCGATTGGATCGTGGATCAGCAGCCAGCCCCTGGGGACACTCTGTTTGCAAAAACCCGATTACGCCTTAATACCCAGACTAAATCAAGCCTCTTAAATCCTCACAAGGATCCAAAAATAGCCTTAGAAGAAGCTAGTACCGAAGAGATTGAACGAATTGCACTTCCCGATGTACGCGGAATGAGCATGCGAACAGCTCACACCATGTTGGCTGAATTAGGTCTTAAGACACAACGTGTTGGTTCAGGGACCATCTACGCACAATTTCCACTTGCCGGTGAGTACACACGTCCCGGAAGAACGGTAACACTTCGGGGCAAGGCACGCTCTTTCGAACAAATTATTGGAAAAACAGGGAGGCAGCAGTGAGTCACACACCATCAGCTAGCTCTCCATTAGTCTCACGCTCATTGAGCACCCAGGACATTCAAGTAGTTTGCCAACCCTTAGTTAAGCGTATTAAGTATCCCGAGGGGGTCTACACCCACCTTAGTCAGGATTCCAGAAAGGTGAGCTCCTCAGGGGTGTTTATAGCCGTACGAGGCACAAAAGTGGATGGCCATACCTTCATTAGTGCACTAGGGCGTATACCTAATCTACTCATTATTGGTGAAGAGCCTCCTGAAAGCTATCCTGAGGTCGATAATTACATGCAAGTAGCAAATACACGTGAAGTTGTCGGCCCCCTAGCTCAAGCCTTCGCCGGTGATCCGTGGCAGCATTTACAGGTTATTGGCATAACTGGCACCAATGGGAAAACCACCACAGCTACCTTGTTGTACGAACTGCTATCATGTTCAGGTAAAGCAGTTAGTTTATTGGGTACGGTGTCCAAACGAATTTTAGATGAGGAAATACCCTCTTCACTTACAACCTCCGACCCCATTGAGCTAGCTAATGACATGCAAGCCATGGTGAATGCTGGTAGCACCCATTTAGTCATGGAGGTTTCCTCGCATGCCTTGGACCAGTATAGAGTACAAGGAATCCCGTTCACTATTGCCATATTCACGAATATCACTCATGATCATTTAGACTACCATGGTGATTTTGAATCCTATATGAGGGCAAAAAAGAAATTGTTCGATGATTTAAAGCCGGGGTCTTGGGCTATTATCAACGCTGATGACCCTCATGGTGGGTATATGATTCAAGATACAGACGCCCAAATTTTCTCTCTCGGGTTACTAAATACCGAGGGCGGTCAATTAATGCAGCCCAACCCTTCGGTAGCGCAGCCAATATCAACCTATCCCCCCCTGCCTTCTTGGGCTCAGGGCCGAAAGTACACCGTAGAAACATTGGGATTACATGGCACCATTTTAACAGAAACTACTAGCAAAACGCGATGGGAACTTCCATTGGTAGGTTTATTCAATGCCTATAACGCCCTTCAGGCAATAACCGCAGCACAATTATTGGGTATTGACCTCACTGAACTAGAAAAGCATAGCCGTGGCTTTCGAGGCGCTCCCGGACGATTAGAACGAGTACGTATCGAAGATGACGCGCATTATCCTTGCGTGTTTGTTGATTATGCCCATACACCTGATGCACTAGAAAATATTTGTTCCACCTTGGCTGAATTAAAAGAACCCCATCAAAAGTTGTTGGTTGTCTTTGGGGCAGGTGGCGATAGGGATGCAGCTAAGAGGCCTTTAATGGCTCAGGCGTGTGAGAAATGGTGTGATTTAGCCATTGTAACTACGGATAATCCTCGATCTGAAGCACCAGAATCTATTATGGAGGCCATTTGCACGGGCTTCAGTGAACCATTTAGAACTGATCAGGTTCACATAGAAGTCGATCGAGCAAAAGCCATTGCAGTGGCACTAGACTTAGCTACGGCAGATGACATCATCGTCGTTGCCGGTAAAGGACATGAGGACTATCAGGAAGTAGAGGGTATTAAGCACCCTTTTGATGACCGAAAAGTAGCCTTAGAACTTCTTAAAACATGGAAGGAGGTCGCCTAATGCTCTATGAACTATTTAATTGGCTAGAGCAAACGTTTGCATTACCAGGTGCCACCGCAATGGCGTTTATCTCTACGCGAACAGGCCTAGCTGCGGTGAGCTCTCTACTGATTAGTTTATTTTTTGGCAAGCGTATAATCGCTTGGCTACGACGAATGCAATTGGGTGAAGTGATTCGAGACGACATTGGCTTGGATCATCAAAGTAAGCAGGGAACCCCCACTATGGGAGGCGTAATTATTTTGTTATCTACCCTCATCCCTTCCCTTTTATTTGTTAGAATGGATAGTATTTATGGTTGGCTCATCTTTTTTGTGATGCTAACACTTGGATTGGTCGGGTTTATTGATGACTACATTAAAGTGGTAAAGAAAAACAAAAGTGGTCTTGCAGGCCGGTTTAAAATTGCTGGACAGGTAAGCGTCGGATTGGTCTTAGGATTGATCTTGTATTCTCACCCAAACTTTGAAGCCGTGAATACCTTGAGCACCGTTCCTTTTGCTAAGAATTTAACGATCGATTATGCCTATTTCGGCGAAACCATGGGTTGGTTTATTTATTTAGGGGTGTCCATTTTTATCATTACTGCGGTAAGTAATGCAACCAATCTTACCGATGGATTAGATGGATTAGCGACCGGTATTTCTGCCATATGCGGCATTGTATTTGCAATTTTTGCCTATGTATCGGGAAGAATTGATTTCTCTGGCTTCTTAGATATCATGTACTTACCAGGAGCCGGAGAATTGACCGTATTCGCAGCAGCATTAGTGGGCGCTTGTATGGGCTTTTTATGGTACAATACCCACCCAGCTAATGTATTTATGGGAGATACCGGTTCTCTTGCTCTTGGCGGAGCGTTCGGGGCTTTAGCGTTAATGCTACATAAAGAACTCTTACTGCCATTTATTTGTGGTGTGTTTTTCTTTGAGACTGTTTCGGTCATTATCCAAACCAGTTATTTCAAATATACCAAGTGGACTACAGGAGAGGGACAACGATTTTTCTTGATGGCTCCCATCCATCATCATTTTGAGAAGAAAGGCTGGAGTGAGAGTAAAATCGTAGTACGATTTTGGATTGTAGCCATCCTTATGGCGTTAATCAGCTTATTAACCCTGAAAATTCGCTGATATGTTATTGAACGCAACTCATATCACCCAACTAAAGCAAGGCCTCCCCGGTACTAAGGTCGTTGTCATTGGCGCTGCCCGGAGCGGCGTGGGGGCGGCCGAGCTGCTCCACGAAGCTGGAGCAGCAGTGTTTGTAAGCGACCATGGCACTATTGCCGAACCGATGAAAGAGCGCTTACAAACACGCGGAATTGCCTTCGAAGAAGGCGGTCATTCCGCGGCGGCCTATGACGGAGCCTTTGCGGTACTTAGTCCAGGTGTACCCACCCAAGCAGCTTTAGTGCAGGAATACCTCCACGCTCGAAAAGCTGTGGTGTCTGAAATAGAATTAGCTAGCTGGTTTAGTTCTTCCCCAATACTTGCTATCACAGGCAGCAATGGAAAAACGACCGTTAGCTCATGGATACAGGACTGTTTCGCCCGTGCAGGGCGGCCTCATCAATTGGCAGGTAACATTGGCATGGCTTTTAGTGAAAAGTGCACCAAGCTTGGATTAGTCCAATCTAACATATCTCATTCCGAACCATCCAATCAGTCTAGTTCGGGGACCGTCCAAGCTGAATCTATCGGTGGGGCAGGATCTACATTAACCCGAGGTGAATATTACTGGATTTTGGAAGTGAGTAGTTTCCAATTGGATCATATTCACACTTTTTGCCCCGATGTTAGTGTACTGCTGAATATTACCCCGGATCATTTAGACCGGTACAATCATTCAATGGATGATTATTCCGCTTCGAAGTTTAGAATAACCCAACAGCAGTCTGCGGGACAGACCTTTATTTACAATTATGACGATCTGCGGGTGCGCTCGCATGCCCAGCAGCTTCTAGGCCAATCTGATGCCCCGCGACTTTGGGCGTTTTCTACCCAAGAAGCAATCGCTGAGGGCGCTTTTTTACGCAATAACCAAATCATCTTCCGACTTAATAACCACGAGGAAATACTCATGTCACTCTTTGAATTAGGACTACAAGGACAACATAATCTACAAAATGGACTTGCAACGGCACTCGCTGCACGAGCATGTGAAATTAAAAACGAGGTTATTCGCGAAAGCCTTTCTCGGTTTACGGGCGTAGAGCATCGCCTAGAGATAGTGCGTGAATTGGATGGAATCAAATACATTAACGACAGTAAAGCCACGAATGTGAATGCGGTTTGGTTTGCTTTGGACAGCATCAAGACCCCAATGACACTGATCCTAGGTGGACGCGATAAAGGCAATGATTATACCGAGCTGCGTGATCAACTCCTCGAAAAGGTTCACACGGTTATTGCTATAGGTGAATCTCGGGATCGTATTCAGGAGCAAATTGGGGAGATGGTTCCCAATTTTATAGTGGCAGATGATATGAGAACTGCGGTTCGATCTGCTCAAAAACAGGCCAAACGTGGCGAAGTAGTTTTATTAAGTCCTGCCTGTTCTTCTTTCGATATGTTCGAAAATTATGAGCACCGTGGGCGGGCATTTAAAGAGTGTGTTCAGCATCTAAGCTAAATGAACCAGTAATCAACCAGTTACATCAACCAGTTAAAATAACCTAAGCAAAACCACACAACACCCATTGATTCATACCAGCCCAAATAGAAACATTCACCAAATTCTTGGTACCAGCCCAGAAGAAATAGATACACGCGGCCAAGGCAGTGACCGCTATATTCTTATGGTGGTCATAATGTTACTTAGTTTTGGCTCGTTGGCGGTGTATTCTTCAATCGCATTTTTTGCACAGAATAATGACACCTCCGCTTTAGAGATGATTACTCGTCATTTGGTTAAAATTGGTATTGCGGTCGTGGTTATTCTGCTTGGCTCAAAAGTAAACTATCATACTATTGCCAAGCTTTCTAGGCCATTCATGGTGGTTAGCTTGTTAATGTTGGTCATGGTATTGGTATTTGGTGAAGAGCAATTTGGGGCCAAACGATGGCTTTCGATCGGGGGATTTGGATTTCAACCTTCTACCGTGGCCGCCGTTTCGCTCATCATTCATGTAAGTGTGCTCCTTACCGAAAAACAAGAGTACATTAAAGACTTTCAACGGGCATTCATGCCTATTATGATTTGGGTATTTATCACCTGTGCACTTATCGGTGTCGAAGATTTTTCTACAGCAGGCTTGCTCATGGGTATCTGCCTCATTCTTATGTTTGTCGGTCGGATTAGCGTCGTGCAACTGGGCACGATGGTATTGCTCGCAGTTTTTGGGGGCTTTTTACTCATTAACCAGTCAGCTACTCGGCAGGATCGGATTGAACAGTATCTAGGCCAAATTAAACAGATCGAAACAGAGCGTTTACTAGATGGCACCGGAAGACAGGCGCAGCAGGCTCATATCGCTATTGCCCAAGGTGAGATAACTGGGGTGGGAATTGGTAAAAGCACTCAGCGCGATTTTTTACCAACGCCGTATAATGATTTTATTTTTGCTATTATTGCCGAAGAATATGGGCTTTTGGGCGCCGTTACTCTCATCGCATTGTTTGTGTTTTTACTCATTCGAGGGGTGGCTTTTGTAGCGCGGAATGCCGAGGATTATTTAGGTACTTTATTGGCTTTAGGCTGCACCTTGTACCTATGCCTCTATGGTTTTGTCAACGCAGCCGTTGCCAGTGGTTTATTTCCAGTTACTGGGTTACCCATGCCTTTTGTGAGCTACGGTGGCACCAATTTATTATTTGCGGGAGCTGTAGTGGGTTTACTGCTTAATATTTCCAAGCATAAAAAAGATAGGAGACCCTTGTTCTATGCCTAGTAAGCAAGCTACATACCGTGTAATGATTGCAGCAGGTGGAACCGGTGGTCATGTGTACCCTGCTATATCTATTGCAGATGCGTTGACTGCAAAAATGGCGCATATCGATATTTCTTTCGTAGGTACCAAAAACCACATGGAATGGACAGCTGTGCCTAAAGCCGGCTACCGAATTTATCCCATCTGGGTAAGTGGTTTGCAGCGGCGATTTACCCTATCTAATCTGTTGTTTCCGTTAAAATTGATAGTGTCGTTAATTCAATCTTTTTGGTTATTGCAACGCTTAAAACCTGCTGTTATGGTTTCGTGCGGGGGTTATGTTGCAGGGCCTGTAGGATGGATGGCCAGTCGTTTTGGAATTCCCGTGATGATTCAAGAGCAAAATTCATATCCAGGAGTAACCAATCGAATGCTCGGCTCCTCTGCCAAGCGAATTTTTACCGCCTTTCCGGATGCCGAGGACTATTTCCCTGCCCACAAAGTTCGAATGGTAGGCAATCCAACCCGAAAAAACCTAGTTCATGCCAACCCCTCCAAAGCGCGAGCATCATTTAATATTACAGAAGACCGATCTGTATTGTTGGTTTTAGGCGGTAGCTTGGGTGCGAAAAGTATTAATGAGGCTTTGTTACATAGTTTGGATACACTGCACGATCATGCCGGATTGTATATAATATGGCAATGCGGTAAGCGCTATATCGATGCACTATCCAAGAAAATTGATTTGGAAGAGTATCCCAGACTTCGGCTACAGGCTTTTCTGGATGATATGCCCGCTGCCTATGCAGCAGCTGATTTGGTTGTAAGCCGCGCTGGGGCGAGTTCCTGTTCTGAGCTTATGGTTACTGGCACACCAAGCGTGCTCATTCCCTCTCCTATTGTTGCAGGGGATCATCAAACTATGAACGCCCGCTCGATGCAAGAACTAGGTGCCGCCGAAATGCTATCCGATGTTGAGGCAAAAGATACTCTTACAGAACTTGTCACACGTTTACTCGCCGATCAAGAACAATTGCGGAGGATGAACGACGCGGCATTAGCAATGGCTAAGCCCTTTGCTGCCGAACATATTGCTGAAGAAATTTTACATGAAATAGAACAACGTCATGACTAAGTCTACTGTTCATACCTCATCTCAAGCACTTGGGCTTGAACAACAACCCAGTTTTGGACGAACTCGGCATATACATATGGTGGGTATTGGAGGGATTGGAATGAGTGGCATGGCTGAAATACTACTTCATCGTGGCTACAAAGTGTCTGGTTCCGATGGGCAGTTAGGAGAAACAACCCAGCGACTTCAGGAATTAGGAGCAACCATTTATGAAGGGCATCATTCTGATCATATAGTAGGTGCGGATGTTGTGGTGTATACCTCTGCGGTTCAGGCGAATGAAAATGAAGAAACAAAAGCCGCTATTGAGCAACGCATTCCCACCATTAAGCGTGCTGAAATGCTGGCAGAACTCATGCGTATGAAGTATGGGATAGGCATTGCTGGCACGCATGGAAAAACCACCACAACTACGATGACAGGCTTAGTTATCCAAGAAGGAAATTTTGATCCCACGATTATGGTGGGAGGTAAAGTCCATAGTTTTGATAAAACCAATGCCGTAGTTGGTAAAGGGGATATTATCATTGTTGAAGCAGATGAATTTGACCGAACTTTTTTACGACTCACTCCTTCTGTGGCCGTGATTACAAATATAGAGGCCGAGCATCTGGATATTTATGATGATCTAGCCGACGTAAAACAAGCCTTCATAGATTATGCCAATAAAGTTCCTTTTTACGGCTCCGTTATTGTTTGTCTAGATGATGAAAATGTCCGTAGCATTCTTCCCGATCTCGAACGCAGGATAATCAGCTATGGGCTCACGCCTCAGGCACAACTTAGAGCCACTAACATCCACTCATCTGAATTTACCTCTACCTTTACGGTAGTATACAAAGGAGAAAAATTAGGCGTTGTAAGTCTTCAAGCCCCCGGCGAGCACAATGTTAAGAATGCCTTAGCCGCGATTGCCTGTGGCTTGGAAATGGGAATGGAGTTTAAAAACATAAAACGAGGCCTAGAAAACTTCGAAGGCGTATATCGCCGTTTTCAAAAGAAATACTCAAACGGGGTTATGCTGATCGATGATTACGCACATCATCCCACGGAAGTTCAGGCTACCTTACAAGCGGCCCATCGCGGTTGGCCAGATAGACGAGTTATTGCGGTATTTCAACCTCATTTATATTCCCGAACTCAGGTACTATATAAGGAGTTTGGACTTTCCTTCTTCGATGCGGAAGTGTTGGTCGTTACTGATGTATATCCCTCAAGAGAAAAGCCCATCGAAGGTATTACCGGAGCATTAATTGCGAATACAGCAGAGCAATATGGCCATAAAAACGTGCATTATGTGCATGACAAAAAAGACGTAGCCTCCGAACTCAAAAACATTGTGAAGGCAGGAGACATCATCATAACCATGGGGGCAGGCGACATCTACCGTATGGGTGATGAGTTTGCGGAGTGGTTGGAAATAACTAAACCATTTAAATAATGAGCAAAGAGTCAACTCATAGCACATCGTTTATAGCTAGACCTGCACTCCTTACTGCGGTGCTTTTATTGGTTGGCTTAGGAGTCGTTGCTGGTTTTTATTGGCAACAACTATTGAGAGTGGATACCCTACGGGTATCGGGAATTTGGTTTCATCAAGAAGCGGATATTTTGGAGGCAGCTCAAGTGCCAATGGGAATTGCCCCTGATAGTTTGAATCTGGAAGAATTAAAAAATAGGGTGACGCGATTAGCCTATGTGAAATCTGTACACCCTTATATAGAACCTGGCGGAACCCTTCATCTTTCTATTAAGGAAAGGATCCCCATAGCGTTATTGGTTGGTGGAGATGTGGAGCGATACACAGATGCCGAAGGAGTACAGCTACCGGTACTGACGGGTAAAACAGTGGATGTCCCTTTTGTGTATGGTTTTAGCTCAAATAGCCAAACTGATACTCTAAAAACCACCGATTTTATACAACTTACCCGCTTTTTAGAAGAAGCGAAAGAAAACAAATTTGCTTGGGCTACACTAAGTGAAGTAGCCTTTGATCCAAAAGAAGGAGTCGTCGCTCTGAGTCATGAAAATGGCGTCAAACTTCTCTTTGGAACCGACTCATTTACTAATAAACTCGCGAATTGGGAACTGTTCTATACCCAGGTTATTCGGGAAATCGGCATCGCCCGTATCGCGCAAATTGACCTACGCTTTAACGATCAAATCATAACGAGGGAATCATGACTGAAACAGAACGCATAATGGTAGGGCTCGACATAGGAACTACAAAAATTTGTGCCATTGTAGCTTCTATTGATGAGCAGGAACGTA
>CALKOA010000136.1 GCA_938091655.1 uncultured Balneolaceae bacterium
GGAAACATAGCTATAAATGATATGGTTAAATCCGATCCTCGTTTACCATTTGGGGGATACAATGAGTCTGGATGGGGTAAAGAATTAGGATTACAAGGTATTAGAGCGTTTACCCGAACTCAATCGGTCGTACAGCCTTAGTAACTACTGAGATTATTTAACCGACTCCAAAGCCTGCATTACAAGTTGCAGTTGCTCGGCATCATGAATTTTTTTCTGCCCAGCAGCGGGTGATGCAGACGCTTGCCTCCCGGCGCAGCGGAGTTTTTGACCTTTAGCTAAAATCTGTTGAATGCGATCCGAGACAAAGAACCACGCGCCCATATTCTTGGGTTCTTCTTGGCACCACACAATATCTTTTGCTGATTTAAAGCTTCTTAGATATTGTTCAATGTCATAATCTGGGAAGGGATAAAGCTGCTCAACTCGTACTAATGCAACCTTATCCAACGATAATTCTTCGGCTTTTTGTACTAAATCATAATATACCTTGCCTGAGCAGAGTACCACCCGTTCGACGGATGAAACATCCTGTAACCGCTCATCTTCTAAAAATGGGCGAAAATAACCATCAGCTAGTTCATCCACATTAGAAACGGCTCTAGGATGGCGTAAAAGGCTTTTGGGACTCATGAGAATTCCTGGCTTTTTATGCTCTTGCAAGCATTGCTTACGCAGCATATGATAGTACTGTGCGGGTGTAGTCAGATTAAATACCTGCATATTATCTTCAGCACATAGTTGTAAGAAACGTTCTAGACGAGCCGATGAGTGCTCCGGTCCTTGACCTTCATAACCATGGGGTAAATTCATTAACAATGACGATGTTTGTCCCCATTTTACTTCACTTGAAGAAATAAATTGATCAATAATAATTTGAGCACCGTTGGCAAAGTCACCGAATTGTGCCTCCCAAATGACCAATGCATCCTTTTTTACTGCTGAATACCCAAATTCAAAACCTAGTGCCGCATATTCACTCAACAGTGAATTGTGCACATGGAATCTTCCTTGACCCTCTGAAAGATGATTAAGTGGAGTAAAGGTTTGATCGGTAACAGTCCCATGGAGTACGGCGTGTCGGTGTGAAAAAGTGCCTCTTTCTACATCTTGACCAGTTACACGTACGGTTCTACCAGCTGTAAGAAGAGATCCAAACGCCAAAGCTTCCGCAAATCCCCAATCTATTTTCTTTTCGTTTTTTTGAACTATTTCCGCTCGTTTTGCTAGTTGACGTAGGAGTTTTGGATTGGCATCAAAATCTTTTGGTACGGTATTTATTTTTACGGCAATCTCTTCTAGCTTTTCCCTAATGAAGGTGGTGTCTGGGAATATATTTCGATTTTTTTGAACGCTTTCCTTGCGATCTATGAGTTCGTTTGTAACCTCCAAATGAGGAATTTTCTTGGCATCTTCAAAAGCGGCCAACAATAAATCATCAAATTCATCAAAAATTTGTTGGGTTTCCTCGGTGGTGAGTTCTTGGTGCTTGACCAACCATTCAGTATATAAATCTCGTACCGTTTTGTGGTCATTAATCTCCTTATACATACCTGGCTGCGTAAAAGCTGGCTCATCACCTTCATTGTGACCATGTTTACGATAACCAATCAGATCTATGATTACATCCTTGCCAAATTTTTGACGATATTCTAAGGCCATTTGAATCGCATGAACAGCCGCTTCGGGATGGTCACCATTTACATGAAAAATAGGGGCAAGTACAGATTTAGCTAAATCTGTAGCATATTCGGTACTTCTACCATCTGTGGGTAAGGTGGTAAAACCTATCTGGTTGTTGATGATGATATGAACTGTTCCACCGGTTTTATACCCTTCTAACAAGGACATATTTAGGGTTTCAGCCACTACACCTTGTCCAGCGAAGGCTGCATCACCGTGCATAAGAACGGGGATAATTTTCTGTTGAGCATTACTGGCTTCATGATGATCTTGCACTGCGCGAGAAGCTCCTTCGACCACTGGATTTACTGCCTCTAAATGGGATGGATTAGGCATTAGTTCGATCTCTATTTTCTTTTCAGACGCAGTCACATGTGTACCTTTGGCACCCAAGTGGTACTTTACATCACCAGAACCTTGAATCGTATCTGGGTCTACATTACCTTCAAATTCAGCAAAAACGCGGTGATATGGCTTGTTCATAATATTCACAAGCATATTTAATCTACCTCGGTGTGCCATACCCATAAAGACTTTTTCTACATCATAATCTCCAGCTTTCTCCAATAGGAAATGCATCATGGGAATTAATGTGTCATTTCCCTCCAACGAAAAGCGTTTATGGCCAATGTATTTTTTATGCAAAAACTCTTCAAAAGCCATCGCTTGATTGAGCTTTGATAGAATCTGCTTTTTATCGTCCTTTGTTAGTACAGCTTCATTAAGTGAAGACTCCATGCGTTCACGTAACCATTTTCGCTCTTCTAAATCGAGTAAATGCATGTAATCAGCACCAATCTGCTCACAATAGGTATCTCGAAGAAGCTTGATGATGACGCGCAAAGTGGCCTGACGTTTACCACCTAGCCCACCACAATAAAATTCTCTATCCAGATCCCAAACCGATAAACCATAATAGGCTAGATCAAGCTCAGGATTGTAACCCGGTTCTTTTTCTAATGGATCTAAGTTAGCCAGTACATGACCACGCATGCGATACATATTAATAAGTCTCCAAACACCTATGGTCCGGCGATCCTCTTCCAGTGTGTTGCCACCACCAGTGAATGGTCCCGAATAAAAATCTTCTCCATATGGAATAGGCTCGTAAGGTATTTCTAGATCAGAAAAAATTGAATCGTAAAAATCGGCTTGTCCACTCAGTAAATGATTTACTTCGTTCAAAAAAGCCCCTGATTCGGCACCTTGTATGATGCGATGATCATAGGTACAAGTCATGGACATAACCTTAGATATGCCTAGTTGGTTAAGAACATCTTTGGACATATTCTGAAACTCGGCTGGGTAGTCAATCGCCCCAGTTGCAATGATTGCACCTTGCCCAGGCATGAGTCGAGGAACAGACGATACGGTTCCAAGTGTGCCAGGATTGGTGACCGATATAGTAGTTCCTTGGTAATCCTCTATCTGAAGGTTACCATTACGTGCTTTGTTTACCAGTTCAGCAAACGCGTACAAGAACTCCTTAAAGTTCATTTTATCCACGCCTTTGATGTTCGGTACAACTAAATTTCGGCTCCCATCTTTATTCGGTAAATCAACTGCAACACCTAGGTTAATCTGCTCAGGGACTACTCGATAGTGTACCTTACCATCTTTATGATAGGTATGATTGATAGTCGGAAATTTTTTGATTGCTTGAATAACTGCCCAGCATATGAAATGGGTAAACGAGGCTTTCGGCTCATTCCTTTTTACAAGGTGTCGATTGATGATGGTCCGGTCCTCTATCATCATCTTCACAGGAAGAACTCTCAAGGAGGTAGCAGTAGGTACTTCTAAACTGGCGTCCATATTTTCTACAATTTTTGTAGCAACGCCTTTGATTTTTTGGAGCTCACCTGCAGGTGCTGGGTTTTTAGCTTTTGAAGTTGCTTCAGAGGCCACAGGGTTAGTGGCTGTGGAAGGGGGAGTATTATTCGCCACCGAATCCTGATGGGATTCCCTACTATTTGGGTTACTCGCGCCGGTACTTTCAACGCCATTTAATTCATCAAAATAACGTTTCCAGTGCGTGGGCACTGAATTAGGAGATTTTTGGTACTGCTCGTATAACTCTTCTACTAGTGCTGAATTTGGACCGAATGCGGCTTCTAATGATTTCAAGATGAGATTAACTAAGTGGGTTGAACAATTGTAAAGACATACGTTAGGCCGATAAGAACCTTTTTGTTATCGGCCTAAATTAAGCAGATCAAAGTAAAAAAGCACTCAAACATTCGTTTAATGTGCGCCTTATTCACACTTTAAACTGGCTTAATCAAAATGTATATTCCATGCTATTCAAATTGATTAACCCGTGCGGTTATCATGCCTTTAAAACCTAACAAACCTGCCATTAATATACATGAAATCAACGGAGAAAAAGACTACTGGAGCTGAAGAAATACATTGGAATCTGGGTGATTTATATGTGGGAATTGATGATCCAGCATTTGCTAATGACCAAGTAGAAGTTCTAGAAAGAGCTCAATCTTTTGCCACACAATACCGAGGCCGAATTGCGGAATTGGATGCCACAGAATTTCTAGCTTTACTCAAAGAATATGAGGCTATTCAAGATATGGCTGGTAAAATCGGATCTTTTGCCTATTTATTGTGGAGTACTAATACTCAAGATGCTGCCTATGGAAAAACCGTTCAGTCCACCAACGAGTTAGGTTCCAAATTAAGTCAATATATGGTGTTTTTTCGGGTAGAATGGTTAGCCCTCGATGAGGAACACGCCCACCAGCTGATCAATGATCCAGTTTTAGCGAAGTATAAGCACTATTTA
>CALKOA010000137.1 GCA_938091655.1 uncultured Balneolaceae bacterium
TCCCCAACCGGCTTAGGCATCGACCGCTCCGGTCCGGTAAATCAGGCCAATCGCCTGCCCTACTATACCGCCGCGGCGTGGTATCACGAACAGCTTCCAGAAGATCTTCAGTCCTTGGATTTACTTGATGCACTCGAAGCATCTGAAGAGTTTACCCAAAACGAACTTATCCCCATTCTCGCCAAAGGTGCCTGGATGAGCAAAGATGAAAAAAATCATGCCATAGAGCAATTCGCCCGTTTTTCTGGTCTGTCTGAAGAGGTTATTCGGCAACATAACCTAGATGTTCCCACCTCCTTTTTCTGGAAAGACCTACTGCGACACGAAGGCCATACCGTTGGCCGATTGGACTCCCGATACAAAGGCCTTGATCGCTCCGATGCCGGAACACGTCCCGATTTTAACTCCGAGCTTACCTCATGGCTGCATTCGTTTACACCAGCTATTAATATGTATTTTAAACAGAACCTCAACTACGATACCGATGTGAAATACAATATGTTTGGCCCAGTGAGCCCTTGGGATCGAAGTGGAGATCGTACAGGTGAACAATTACGTGGAGCCATGGCTCAAAATCCCTACCTGCACGTGTTAATACAAAGTGGGTATTACGATGGTGCTACCACCTATTATGATGCGAAATACACCATGTGGCACCTTGATCCTTCAGGAAAAATGAAAGACCGCCTCGAATTCAAAGGCTATCGAAGCGGACACATGATGTACTTACGCAGGGAAGATCTAAAAAATTCCAATGATGACATTCGAACCTTTATCCAAAAAAGCCTCGCACCCGCGGGAACCCCTGCTAAATACTAGAGTCTGAAACATGCGATTCCTTACATCTTTTGTCCTTCTTTTTTTTCTTTTACGGGTTTCGGCAAACGCTCAAGCCCCCTCCACTCCTGAGCTCTACTATCCTGGCAATTGGGGGGAATGGGACATGCTAAGCCCAGAAGCCGCAGGCTTTGATCCTGAAAAATTACAAGAAGCCGTCGATTATGCTATTTCCATGGAAAGTGAGAATCCTCGGAATATGGAAATCAACCATTATGGTACCTTTGGAAGAGAACCCTTTGGCGATGGCATTGGGCCATTTAAAAGCCGGGGCGATATGACCGGAATCGTGGTAAAAAACGGGTACATCGTAGCCGAGTGGGGAGAACCTTTTCGAGTCGATATGACCCACAGCGTAACCAAAAGTTTCTTGAGCACCACCGTTGGCTTAGCCTGGGATACCGGTCTCATTAGAGATGTGCAGGATCCCGTGGCTCCCTATATGGCACCCATATTAGTCATAGATGAGGTGTACAACAGAGATAAAGGGGCCGAGGTAGGTGAAGCTCATTTTCTTGAGCCATTCCAGTCGGATCATAACGCCCAAATTACCTGGGAGCACCTTCTTCAACAAACCTCTGATTGGGAGGGCACCCTCTTCGGGAAACCCGACTGGGCCGATCGCCCCTCTGGAGAGCGTAGCGAATGGATTACTCGTGAGCGTCATACGCCGGGAAGTGTTTGGGAATACAACGATGTGCGAGTAAATCTATTGGCTTTGGCTACCTTGAATGTATGGCGAAAACCACTTCCGCAAATACTCAAAGAACATCTCATGGACAAAATTGGTGCCTCTCCCACTTGGCGTTGGCATGGCTATGAAAACTCATGGGTGCTCATCGATGGAAAACAAATGCAAAGTGTGAGTGGTGGGGGCCACTGGGGTGGCGGGATGTTTATTAGTGCCAGAGATCAGGCGCGCTTTGGGCTATTAACCTTACGCAACGGCGAGTGGAAAGGCGAGCAAATCATCTCCGAGGATTGGATTAGCATGTCTAAAAATCCAACCCAGGCTCGGCCGAATTATGGGTATATGAATTACTTCTTAAATCCTGCAAAAGAAGCCATGCCAGCAGCGCCAGAGACAGCATTTTGGCATTTAGGTGCGGGTAATAACATGGTATACGTTGATCCAGAAAATGATTTGGTCATTGTTGCTCGTTGGATTCAAGGCAGCGGTATGAATGGCTTGATAGAACGAGTGATTGGAGCGATTGAAGAGTAATAAATTTTGAAATCAGCTTATTTAATCATCAGGTAGAATTCTCAAAAAATACAAGTTTTATTCAAAAAATAGCCCGTCTCATTGCTGGACGGGCTATCTACTTCAAACCTATTATTAGAGCTTACGGAAAATAAGCGGTGTAATATTCGCGATTTGTTCACCAAAATTACCTGCTCACCAACCAAGCTTTGATTTATTATCGCTAATTATTCAGTAATAATAAATACGTAATAACTATACTATATAGTAGGCATCTTTATCTATTCGACTATTTTTTTACTTTGGGTATAGATGTATTTTTTGTTCAATTTTATTCCATCCACCGATATGAATGCTAAACTACCCATCCTTTTTATAGTCTTGTTCGCAACCCTAAATGTGCATTGTTCTTTGAATGAAACGGGCTCATCTACTAATTTAGGCACTACACACGATTCTATTAGCAAGGCCTCATGGGTGATCATCGACTCCATTGATTACTCAGCAATGAATGCGGATTTGGTAACAGGTAAACCAACCATGGATGTAGGGGTTTATCTTCCATCTAACCTAGACCCTGAATTTAAAAAAGTTACCATTGACCGCATCGTAACTGGCCTTCAAGCCGCCAAAGAAATCTATGCGCCTACGGGTGTGCAAATCAATGTGATGTGGATTAAAACGGGCGATATAGATCCTTCGTACCTCTCAATTCAAGCAAACGAAGTTCCTGGCATTCCGAATACTGGCTACATCAACCTGTATAAACACAGTCAGCGGCATCCAGCCCGGTTGACAGAACATGCTTCTCAAGCGCTTGAACATATTATTGAAGTAGAGGAAAACAGTCATCGTACTCTCTATTTTGTGGTATTTCAGGATGTGTTTTATCCCTTTTTAACCGTTTCTGAAGGCCGAAACTGGACCATGAAAACCGTTCGAACGGGCGGACTTTCGTTTCCTTCTTACTCTTATCCTGGCACTATTCCTAAGCCTTATAGAGGAGTTATCAGCCTTTCGAATCTTGAGCGGCCCGACCGACAACGCCGCACCATCGCCCATGAAATTGGGCACAAAGTGATGAATGTGAGCCATGAGTATATGGATATAAGCCCAGAGCATGAGGTCTATGCCGATGGTGGACTCATGGTGTATGGTATTGGGGAAGAGATTCCTTCTGGTGAGGAAGGTCGTTGGCATCTAGAGCGACTGTTATTATCACCTTACCTATATGTATTAGAATCGGATGGAAGCAAAAATTGGAATCGTTATTACCAGGAAAACGGGCACTACTACGATCCTATCTACGGAGATTATATGGTTCAATTTCCTGGTACCCCCGCTATTGAGGAAGATTGGTAATGAAGAAATACATCCTATTAGGATTGGTGCTTTGTTTGAGCTGCGGGGCGCCATCAACCCGAAAAAATTTGGATCTTGCCCTGCCTAAAGACTATGTGGTTAACAAGTCAAAGGAAACCTTAACCGTAGATGGACTAGCGAATGAGAAGGCTTGGGAGGATGCCGAATGGACCGACCTATTTATGGATATTCAGGGTCCTGAACAAAGCACGCCTTACTATAATACACGTGTAAAAATGTTGTGGGATGACACCTATTTCTATGTGTATGCCGAGATGGAAGAGGAGCATGTTTGGGGCGATATAGAAGAGCGAGATGCCGTGATTTTTTACAATAATGACTTTGAGGTATTCATTAAGCCTAATGAGTTTCAGCCTTATTATGTAGAGTTTGAGGTCAATGCTTTGGGAACATTGTGGGATTTATTTTTAGCCCGACCCTACAGGAGAAATGGTCCTGTACTGGACGAGTGGGATGTGAATGATACCCAGATTGGGATTGACGTGCGGGGGACCTTGAATGATTTTAGAGATCGGGATCGTGGATGGTCGGTTGAATTAGCCATCCCAATTGCACCCATTAATGCGATCGACCGAGGACGTTCGTTTGGCGAAGGGAGCATGTGGCGTGTTAATTTTTCGCGAGTACAGTGGGACTTTCAGATTACCGACGGTCGATATGAAAAGAAGACCGATGAGCAAGGACGAAGATTGCCGGAATACAATTGGGTGTGGAGTCCTCAAATGGCCATTGATATGCATAGACCTGAGCATTGGGGGTATGTATTCTTTGTCGATAATTCAGTAGATAGCGCCTCCCGCGCTCATTTGAATCAATCGACGGCCAGCGCATATCAGCTACTTTTTCACCTATACAGAAAACAAATAGCTTTACAAAATAATACCTCTGAAAAGTCACGGTCAATTCTGGTTGATGAAGGCCTTGATTTTGAGGTAAATGGATATGTTTTTAACGCTGAATTTTCACCCACTAACCTTGGATTTGAAATCATACTAAAGGACCTATCGGGTAATATATTGAGCATAAATCAAGATGGATACATAAGGAGTTCGTATGAAAAATAGCCTACTATTACTCGCAATAAGCCTAATTTTTCTCCGTTGTTCTAATGCACAAAATGAGCATCAAAGTGCCGCTGATTCGTTTATGATAGCTGCTTGGACAGGTGCCGGCATGGCGGAATCCGAAGCCGAATGGCGAGAGAAATTCCAGATGTTTTCAGAGCATGGACTTACCGATTTATTTCTATCGGCAAGTGTTGAAAAAACCACCGAAGTCATTGGTTACGCCTCGGATTATAATATTAATATTCACGCGTGGGTCTGGACCTTAAACCGTCCAGGCGACACCACAGCTGCCAAACATCCAGAATGGTACGCTGTAAATCGAAACGGTGATAATTCGTACGACTACCGAGCATATGTAGACTACTACCAATGGCTATCTCCTTTTTCGCCAGGCGCAAGGGAATATATTACTTCTAAAATGGTCTCCTATGCTAATATTCCGGGCCTCACTTCAGTTCATCTAGATTATGTACGTTATGTAGATGTAATTTTAGGGGCTGATCTTCAACCCAAATATGATTTAGTGCAAGACCGTCAGTTCCCAGAATATGACTACGGATACCACCCTATTGCCAGAGAAGGATTCAAAGAGATATTTGAGGTAGATCCAATGGACTTGGAGCATCCCGAACTTAGTACCGAATGGCTTCAATATCGATTAAATGCAGTGACTAGCTTGGTGAATGAAATTGCCCAAGAGGTACATGCACGCGGTAAACAACTTAGCGCCGCCGTATTTCCTTTTCCAGTGATGTCGCGGCAAATGGTTCGTCAAGATTGGGCCAGCTGGAATTTAGATATTGCACTACCCATGCTGTACCATAATTTTTACCGCCAAAATCTAGAATGGATTAAATTTTCAGCCGAACAAGGTGTTCGTGAATCACACGGGCGTTTCGATATTGTAGCGGGTCTATTTATTCCTGCATTAAGCCCCGAGGAGCTAGAAACTGCGGTAGAAAAAGCCCGAAGTGGTGGAGCTAAAGGTATCTCGGTCTTTGACATAGGAGCCATGACACCCGATCATTGGGGGGTGTTAAAGGAGCTACCCAAAAAGTAGTCTCCCCCAACCTTATTCGTTTGCAAATCACCTTAACTGCCGGCCCGGAGTGTACGGCGCCCCGGCCTGCTGTACCTGGGTTTCATACATCTCTAGTTCTGACCAAAAATCCTGCAGGGATATTTTGAACTGATCAAATCCTTGCTTTGCTAAAGCCACATTTGTCCGGTGCGTTTGAGTTGGGGGTGCACTAGTTTCAGAAAGACCATAGAGTACCTGATTTAGACGGCCTGCTATAGCGGGTTCAACCGAAATATCCTTTGAACGGCGAATTCGGTCCCCATATAGTTGCGTACTCAACTCACTTTGTTGCCGCTCAAGAGCTACTAATTGCTCGAAAAGCTCCGGAGCCAGGGTGGACGTTTGGACCAAAGCTGCTTCTATGTGGCGAAGACGGTTAGAGGCTTCCCCAAGTGACCTTCCAGCGCTGTTCATTTCACGCGAGAGATCATTTAGCTCTTTATGAAAAGCAAAGGTTTCCTCAAAATTCCGCCCCTCTAAAGCAGGTATTGGCTTAACCAAAAACTCCTGCACACTTCCTTGGGCTTCTAATTTTCCATTGTGAAGCACATACAATTCTACACTATACATTCCAGGTGCGGCCAGTGGCCCTTGAGGGGTTCCTGCCCAAGGCGGGCGGAAACCAGGTGTAGCAAAACTGATAGGATCAGGGGCCGGTAAGCGTAGATCCCAGGTCGTACGATGAAAACCACGACTTCCTCCACCTTCTAACCATCGAACAGGATTCCCCGAAGCGTCTTTAATGAGCAATAATGTTTTTGGCGCTTCCTCGAGCGCATCGGCCCGTAGGGTTTCCCAACCCGGAAATGGGATATCTTTACCATCGGCTTCTAGTGCTTTTATTTCAGCTTGGCGCTGCTGTACTGCTGTTGCTGGCAAGTCGGCTAGGTAGTAGCTAATAGTTGCACCATAAGGTGGGTTAGGTGCACGGTAAGCTGCAGAGCCTTGAGAGGGCATACCACTGGCTTGCATAGGTGTTTGTTCAATGTACCACCAAGCATCACGAACGGGGAAAATGGTATGACTTTGGTTAGCAGCCAGTTCGTATATATGCCGAAGCTGAGAATAATCGTCCAGAATGTATATGCCTCGGCCAAAGGTTCCCCCGATTAGATCATGATTGCGCTCATGTAATTCAATATCACGATACGATATGGTTGGTGCAGAAGCAGCAAGCTTGATCCAATTTCCCCCAGCATTGTATGAGAAATATATCCCATTCTCAGCACCAATAAACAGTAAGTCTGAGTGTACTGGATCTTGCTTAATGGACCACACAATTACCCCTATTGGAAGATCGCCAGAGATATTTTTCCATGATTTACCCCGATTGGTGCTCCTATATATATAAGGTGTGTAATCCCCTTCTTTGTGCGCGTCAGCGGCCACAAATACGGTTTGGGCATCATGTGAGGAGGCTTCAATGTCGTTGATAAAGGACAAGGGTGGCATACCAGGAAGCTCGGGCGCCTGGGTCCAACTTTGACCGTCATCCTCGCTAGCATGTATTAACCCATCATCCGATCCGGTGTAAAGCATTCCCGCCTGTACTGGTGACTCTGCTATGGCCGTTAGCGTAGCGAATTTTGACATAGCCCCATTGTCATACAACGCATCGATTCCTGGGACCCGATCATGCATAGGTAGTTCAAACGGATTGGTGTTGGTGGTTAAATCTCCACTAATAGGTGTCCAAGAGTCTCCACGATTCACACTTTTCCACACCCGCTGGGAACCAAAATAGAGGGTTTTGTTATCATGCGGGCTAATAATGATCGGCGCATCCCAATTGAACCGTTCGGCTGGATCTCCTGGCGAGGGCTGTGGTTGAATATCCATTAATTCTTCGGTTCTCCGATCCAAACGATACAACACCCCTTGCTGAATTTCCATATATACGATGTTGGGATCTGTAGGATCGAACGCCGCGTCATATCCATCGGCTCCCAGAGGTACATACCAATCCTGATTCCGAATACCTTCTCCATTCAAGGTGCGCGAAGGCCCGATCAAAGTTCCTAAATCCTGCGCTCCAGCCACTACATTATAGAATGGCTCGGCATTATCGACCCCAATTTTATAAAACTGAGCTATGGGTAAATTAGACAAAAATCTCCAGGTCTTCCCCTCATCAAATGACTCATACAAACCGCCGTCCGAGCCCGCTAACATGTGCTCTGTGTTCGAAGGGTCTATCCATAAAGCATGATTATCGCTATGCTTTGATCGGCCTGTTTCTAAGTAGTTGAAGGTAGCTCCTCCATCTCGAGTGACCTGATAAAACACATCCATTTGAATCACCACGTCTGGATTGGTTGGGGAAGCCTCAATCTCCTGATAATAATGAGGCCCCGTACCACCGGAGGTATAACTGTTACGCTTTTCCCAACTCTCCCCTTTATCTGTTGAGCGATAAAAACCCTTATTAGCTGGATCCGATTCTATGGTAGCATACACCAAATTAGGATCCGCTGGGGTTACTGCTAAACCAATTTTTCCCATGTCTGCTTTTGGTAATCCACTACTAAGCTTTGTCCATGAACGCCCATTATCCGTCGACTTATGAATCCCAGAACCCGGTCCTCCTGCCAAAAAAGCCCATGTTTTACGGCGACGCTCATAGGTAGCTGCGTAAATCACCTCCGGATTCGAAGGATCAAACTCCAAATCTGTTGCACCAGTTTTCTCGTCAATATCGAGCACCTGCTCCCAATTTTCACCGCCGTCCGTGGTTCTAAAGACCCCTCTAAGACCACCAGATGACCACAAAGGACCCTCCGCTGCTACCATAACCACATCACTATCTCGGGGATCAATCAAAATTCGCCCAATATGATCCGACCCGTCGAGGCCCATTTTCTTCCAACTTTTTCCTGCATCTTCACTTTTATACACCCCATCACCCCAAGCCACATGTCTTCCACTGACATTTTCGCCCGTTCCTACCCAAATTACCTTCGAGTTATTCGGGTCAATTTCGATGGTTCCAATCGAATAAGATGCTTGATTATCGAAAATAGCTTCCCACGTCGTTCCACTGTTAACCGTCTTCCAAACGCCCCCCGAACCGACCGCCACATACCAGATCGAAGGATGATTCGGATCCACCTTAATATCCGAAATCCGCCCACCCATCGCTGCCGGCCCTATGCCCCTAAGCGCCATACTACGCGCCGCGGATTCATAGAGCTCTTGCATGCTCCAATCCTCACTGGTTGATGTGTGTTGAGCCTTGGTCGAAAAGGAGAGAGAAACAACAAATAAAAAGCTCAGACTAAAATGGAGCTGTTTTTTTAGAATCGCGATATAGTTAGACATGAAATTAGCTATTCGATTATGGGGTTCGGTTAGAGTTTAATTAGGTTTCGATGCGAGTTCGGTAAAATTTTGATGAGTTGGATGTGATTCATACTATCACATATGCTGCTTTTCGTCAAGACAACAAAAAATAAATTAGCGATTTAACTATTTAGACTTTTTTTGTTTGAATAGTGGATAGGTTTTAAAGAGGAAATAGCCGAAAAAAAGTAATGGATAGATTGATATAAAAAGTGCTGCCACCCGATCTCCAAACCATAACAGAGTAACTACTCCCAGAAGGAAGGTGCTAATCGCTAATGTTATGTGAGCCTGCTTAAACATCTTAAGATAAGTCTCGATATCTACCTGCTCTCTTTGCTCTTTTGGCATCGTATTATACCCAGCAAGATAGTATTTAGCGTTATCTACAGTCAAAATAAATGCTAAGGATCCAAAAATTAGGCTTACACCGATAATAACGTATATCATAATAAAATTAGATTGGTGTATGTACTTAGATGTATTTTATTGAGAAATAATACTAAAATTGTTAATTCCGTGAATGCTAAAAGCTTTAATTATGAATAATTAACAAAAATAATACGCTAACTAACTGTATGCCATTCAACTTTCTATGAATATAGTATCTATGAGTTTTCTTTAGTTTCTTGTAGCTAACCGTTCATTCAAAACACATTAAATCAGTAACCTATATGATACACGGAACACATAATGCACTGGAGGATTCCAGAAATGAACACATCCTTATTTCTATTAATGATGAACTTTTTCCTCGAAACGAAGCTAGGATTTCGGTTTTTGATGCGGGCTACTTGGTTGGTGATGGTGTTTGGGAAGGATTACGGCTTCATCAGGGTAGACTAGTATTTTGGGATGATCACATGGATCGTTTGTATGCCGGCGCTAAAACCATAGGTTTGGATATTGGATATAAAAGAGAAGATTTACTCAAGTCTGTTCAACATGTTTTGAATGCAAATAATATGGTGGATGGGGTTCATGTTCGAATTATGATTACTAGGGGAATAAAAAAAACACCTAGCCAAGATCCTCGTTTAACCATTTCTGGACCAAATATTGTCATTATAGCAGAACATAAAGAAGCCGACCCAACATCTACTAAAAATGGCATTACCCTGTTTACAAGTACCATCCGTCGAGGTTCTCCTGATTATTTGGATCCACGCTTAAATTGCCATTCGAAAATACACGAGGTGCAGGCACTAATCCAAGCATTAGAAGCAGGAGCTGATGAGGCACTAATGCTCGATATTCACGGTTTTGTAAGCACATGCAATGCAACCAATTTTTTCATAGTTAAAGGCCAAGAAGTTTGGACATCCACCGGAAATTACTGCATGATGGGCATTACACGATCAAAAGTGATTGATATTTGTAGGACTAACAATATCACGTGCAAAGAAAAAAATTTCTCACTGTTCGATGTTTATAGCGCGGATGAAGCTTTTGTAACCGGTAGTTTTGGTGGCCTAACACCTGTGACAAAAATTGATGGCCGTATTATTTCTGAACACATACCTATGCCCATAACAAAGCAATTGCAACAATTATACAAAGCACGAATAAAGTCTGAAATGTCCTAAGTCACTTTGTTAACTAATAATATTGTTCCTATGAAACGAATTTGTCTTTGGTCTGGTCCACGTAATATATCTACCGCACTCATGTATTCATTTGGCCAGCGTAGTGACACGACCATTGTAGATGAGCCTTTGTATGCACACTATTTATGTTCTACAAGTGCTAATGAGTATCATCCAGGATCAAAAGAAGTACTTTTATCCCAGGAAAATGATGGTGAAAAAGTAGTGAAAAAGATGATAGGGGACGTCTTCCAAACACCCGTTGTTTTCTTTAAACACATGACGCATCATTTGATCAATTTAGACAGAAGTTTCTTGAAGGAAACGGAGAATATCATTTTAACGAGGGATCCAAAAGAAATGATTACTTCGTTCATTAAACAAATCCCTAATCCTGTTATTACAGACACAGGTTATCCTCAACACTTAGAACTATATGATTACTTAGTTAATATAGGTAAACCACCGCTAATCGTAGACTCTAAAGATCTATTACTTGACCCAAAGAAAAAACTAAACGAATTATGCGCCTACCTTGAAATACCTTTTCAGGATGATATGGTAAGATGGGAGGCTGGACCAAGGAAAGAAGATGGGGTGTGGGCTAAATATTGGTACCATAATGTTCATAAATCAACAGGTTTTAGAACATATCAAGAAAAAAATGAACCCATTCCTGCGTCACTAATGTCTCTTTATGAGGAATGTGATGATATCTACAAACAACTAATCTCACAAAATTAAAGGGTATTCCCCCAAATAACTTTAACGAATAATTGCATGTACAAAATTAAAAAAGTCATTCAAAAATCAGAAGGTCAAACAGACAAATTATATCAAAAATACTATTTGATAGAGTATTTAGCCTTCATGGTATGCTGAAAAAAAGAGTCATTAAAATAGATGAGTACAATAACAAAATAGCCTCAATTGAAGCTGAGATTCGAACCTTAGAAAAAAGGATTCAGCATGTGGTCAAGGATATTGATAAAGAGAAGATGGATATTACCGAAATTCAACAAGAAATTAATGCCTATCGGACTAAAGTCGAATCTTTTAAAAGAAAAGATACCTTACTATATGAACCTACTTTTGATATAAGAACCTATCAAAGAGGTAAAAATGAGTACTGGTATATAGAGGGCAGGGTGCGATTACCAATGGTGAACGGAAAGACAGGTAAAGAATTCCACACTTCTTTTGGCCGATATGAAGATGTAGTAGCTGAGTATAGAGAGCTAGATCGGGTTAGGTATAATCTTCTCGGTATTTTTACCGGGGTAAATGGTACAAAACAGAGAAAACTCGACTATAAATTACAGAACCGCCTAACAAATGTATTAAAAGATTGGTGGTGGAATGGCATCTAATCTACAAAGCAGTTAATTCTACTTAATCAGCAGCATTTTATTGGTTTGTGTATAAGTAGGTATTGTTAACTTGTACAGATACAATCCACTAGATAAATCCTTGGCATCAAAATTAACGGTATGATACCCTGCCGCTTGTTGACCATTAACCAGCTCTACTACTTTCTGACCCACACTATTAAAGATTTCCAATGTCACATGAGACGCTTGTGGAAGGACGTACTGTATTTGAGTAGACGGGTTAAATGGGTTGGGGTAATTTTGAAAAAGCAATAAATAAAAGTATACGTGTTTATATCATGGGAAAGCTGAAATACCTATTCATTTTTGTGCTAATAAATATAGTCTTCACTAGTTGTATTGTTCCTAGTTACATTAGTTACGACGATACAAGAAGAGAGCCTAAAGCCGAAAATTTTTTGGTCAAGGTCTACAACCAAGATCAATTAAATGTAAATGACTATAAAATCATTGGCGAAATTTCTGTGGAAGGATGTAGCTGTGAAATAGAAAAAATGCTCAAAGAAATTAAAAACACCGTAAAAGAAGTAGGTGGCGAGGCGATAATGGATCTGAGTTTAGATGAAGGTGTTGGCGGCAAGATAAGTTCGGATACGTACCTTATTTCTGGAAAGGTTATCGTTTTTATCAAAAATAAGGTGGTGCAATGAGAGATTTTTTTATTCGATCGCAAAAAATACGTTGGATCTGTTTTACCATACTACTTTCTATCTACGTACTCATTAAACTGGATGATGTCGTTTATGCACTTTTAAGGGTCTTTTTCATGTGCTTAGTTGGGTATTATCTTGAAAGAATGATTACTGCTAGTTATGCTGAGGAGTGATATTGAGGCAACACGCCATGGATAGTGAATTTGATAACCTATATAGGGATAAAAAGCCAACTCTGTATTTTAACCTCCCCCGCGATCCTTTATGATGTTGATTTCATTGGATTACATTAACACCCTTACCCCTTTATTCCACTTATAAACGATTAGCGACTTATAGGATATCACATATTAGTGTATGGGAATAGCACCACTTAAAATGAAAATATTACACACTAATGAACGAATGAATTACAGTAATCTATCCCGATTCAGGTATGAGTTCTATTCGGCTAGTTCTTTCATTCTCTTCCAATGACTTTTACCTGTACGGGAGAAGGTAAGTCCACCGATATAGTGGTTTTCATTGGTTCCCTCGTTTAGGATATATGTATCTACCCATCCTGAACCAACCTGCTGTTCTAATTCAAGTAGTGTTACAGATGGATGATTTTTAATTAGTCGTTTCTGTTCTCGTTTTCTCTTTTTTCTTGGTTCCGTTCTCATATAATTACCCTTATTTAACTACCCAAATTATACGAAAATAGCCTCTGTTTTGTTCCAAAATTTCACCCCAAATAACAATCAAAAAACTGAAGAAGGTTGTCCCACGGTTGTCCCAATTTTACCCATTTCAACCAAATAAAAAAACCCTGAAAATCAATAAGTTATTGACTAACAGGGTTTTACAATGGTGGGACCGGGCGGAATTGAACCGCCGACACACGGATTTTCAGTCCGTTGCTCTACCAACTGAGCTACAGTCCCAACCGAAAGGATGGCAAATATACACCCTTTAGCTTGGAGAAACAATACGAAAGCCTAAGTTTCCTTAACATCACGCAAATGAATCTGTATGGATGTGATGCCATTCCAGGTGTTTTCTTCTAGTTCGTATGCAATGTCGAATTTTTTTCCATCCCGCACTTTGGGCATTAAATCATGCATATTAAACCCAATCGCATCAAATATAGGTGAGCCCTCTTGCTTTAATCGAAGCTTTAAGTGCCCATTCCCAACTATGGTAGGTACTCCAACTGTTCTTAACCCCTTACTAGTAAACAAAGGCTTGGTATTGGCTGGACCAAAAGGCTGAAACTGATGCAGCAATTTCCAGAACTTTCCATCAATCTCTGCTAGGTTTATTTCTGCATCAACCAGTAATTCAGCTTCAAAGGAGCTTCCAGAGAGTTCTTCTACTGCCTTGCTGTTCATTCGTTTTCGAAACTCTTTAAGCGCGCCATCCTTTAGGGTTAAACCAGCCGCGTATTCATGCCCACCAAATTGTTCCAGTAAATCTTCGCACTCCCGAATTGCTTCATAAATATTAAATCCACGGATACTTCTGGCAGATCCTTTGATCTTTCCGTCGACCTCGCTTAGCATAATGGCTGGCCTATGGTATTGGTCCACCAAACGGGAAGCAACAATACCTATGACCCCTAAGTGCCAATCTGGATTAAATAGCACCAATGCAGATATACGATCCATATTCAGCTGCTCTTCAATCTGTTCGACCGCTTCATTCATTGTGGTAGTATCGGTATTGCGCCGCTTCGCATTAATTCCTTCCAATTCTCTGGCCATTAAGTTGGCCTCTGGCTCATCCTTGGCAATCAATAATTTCACTGCCGTGGACGCATCTCCCATCCGACCCGCTGCATTAATTCTTGGACCAATGGAAAACACAATTTTTTTGGTATCCAATTCTGTTTGTGGCACCCGAATTAAGTCCATCAAAGCCTGAATTCCAACTCTAGGCTTTGTTCTAAGTCGCTCTAAACCTGCCCACATTAGTATTCGATTCTCGTCGATAATGGGCACGATATCCGATGCTATGGACACAGCTAGTAAATCCAAATATTCATAGGCAACCTTCGCAGGTAGTCCCAAACGAGCTAAGGTAGCTTGCACCAACTTGAAACCTACACCTGCCCCAGATAATCCATCAAAAGGATAGGAACAGTCTTCTCGTTTAGGGTCTAAGACGGCATATGCATTGGGCAAGGAAGCCCCTACGGTATGGTGATCACAAATAATGAGATCCATGCCCAAGGCTTTGATTTCCTCAGCCTCTTCAATAGCAGTAATTCCACAATCTACTGACACAATAACCTTTGCACCCATCTCATGTGCGTACTGCACACCCTCGGGGTTAATCCCATATCCTTCTTTAAATCGATGTGGAATGTAATAATCGACTTCTACCCCAAATTCTTTTAAAAAGGAATAAACAATAGCTGTTGCGGTAGTACCATCAACATCATAATCCCCATATACCAGCACTTTTTCATTAGAACGAATAGCCAAGGAGAGGCGCTCGGACGCGCGGTCCATGTCTTTCATTAGAAAAGGATCATAAAGTTCGTTTAGGGATGGTCTAAAAAATTGTTTTGCATCTTCAAAGCTTGATATTCCCCGTATTGCCAATAGTCGAGCTATGGACTCCGGAACATTGAGCATTTCCATTAAAGTGGATACAGCTTCCTCCTGTTCCGGCTGTGTAATGACCCAGCGGAATGACATAGTTATGGTTTCCTTTATTTTTATTTTTATTCATAAGAGGCACATTGGCTGTCACACCAATTGACCAGTTCAAACTATATTGTTTGAATTATACTTTATTCCACACTCAGATACTAAGTAAACCTCGAGGCTTTTTGGTATATTTACAAAAATACCATCTTCTAAGATCCATTCTTTATGAGCGACGCTTTTACACCATTCGGAAAAGCTACCGAAATCTCCTCTGGACTTTTATATACACCAGTGCACACACCTGCTACTGCCGCACATGAACAAGTCGTTTATTTCAAGGATGAAAAAACAAGTCTTCAAGCTATCATCGCCATTCACGATACCACATTTGGACCCTCTTTAGGTGGCGCCAGAATGTGGCCATATCCTAATCTTGAAGCCGCTCTGGATGATGTACTCCGGCTTTCAAAAGGTATGACCTACAAAGCAGCTATTTCCGGACTTAATCAAGGAGGAGGAAAAGCAGTCATCATAGGAGATTCAAGAACCGATAAATCTGAGGAACTGTTTCGAGCCTTCGGACGATGTGTAGATTTTCTAGCTGGGCAATACATCACCGCTGAGGATGTAGGCATGGACGAAGAAAATATGGCTTGGGTGCACCAAGAGACCCCTCATGTTACCGGACTGCCAAAGCATTTAGGCGGCAGTGGTGATCCCTCTCCTTTTACTGCGCTTGGGGTTTACGTAAGCATGAAAGCCTCAATGCAATACGCAACAGGCCAAGATAGTTTGGAAGGAAAGAAAATCGCCATACAAGGAGCTGGACATGTAGCATCTTATTTAGCTAAGCACCTTCAAAAGGAAGGCGCAATACTCTACATTTCTGACATATATCCCGAAAAAGCCGAACAACTTGCTGCAGAAGTAGGGGCGGAGATCCTTGCCCCTGAACATATTCTCTCCCACCGGGTCGACATACTAAGCCCCTGCGCACTTGGTGGGGTGATCAATGACGAAACGCTGGACCGTTTAGCTTGTGACTTTATCGTGGGTGGTGCAAATAATATCCTCCGGGAAGAAGTGCACGGCCAACGATTGAAAGAAAGATCCATCCTTTACGCGCCCGATTATGTGGTAAATGCAGGGGGTATTATTAATATTTCGAACGAAATAGGTGGGTACAATCCCGAAAGAGCTACCGAACAAACCCGCGAAATTTATCACACTCTGCTAGAGGTCTTTTACTACGCAAAAACTCACAATTTAACCCCTAACTTAGCGAGTAACCAACTTGTAGAACAGCGTTTAGCCAACGCTCAAAAATAATCATGAGTATTACTAAAGAAGACTTTCTATTCAAAGACCGAATGGTTAAAGGAATGACCAAAGACGGACATTTCAAACTTTCTGTGGTCAAAACAACAGCACTGGTTAAAGAAGCCAGAGACCGTCATGGTTTATCCCTACTAGCCACCGTAATGCTAGGTAAAACACTTACAGCTGCGGCTTTATTAGCTTCCGAATTAAAAAAGGAAGAACGCATACAAATTCGACTAGACGGTAGTGGACCCCTTCAATATGTAGTTGCAGAAGCGAACAGTTTAGGAGAGGTTCGAGGATATGTAGGGAATCCTAGCGCCGAATTAGCCTATGATGACCCGGATGTATCGTTATCCGACGGTATAGGCTTGGGTGTGCTCAGCTTAACCAAGGTGCTCTACAATGAAGCAGAACCCAGAACCAGTTCTATAGAATTAATTGCTGGGGATGTAACCCGAGATATTGCTCACTATTTGGCACAATCCGAGCAGGTTCCATCTGCGGTTATGCTGGATATTGGAATTACAGAGGACGGTGCCATATCCGAGGCTGGAGGCCTTCTTCTGCAGCGACTTCCCGACGCACCAGATGGACAAATTGATATGCTACAAGAGCGTTTGGCTTCATTTCAACCCATCGATCAATTGCTCTCGGAAAAAATATACATTGATGATATTATGCACCGTTCCGTCTCACCTATACAGGTAAAAGAGCTTGGTCGGAATCCTGTGGATTTCTTTTGTCGATGCAGTCGTAAACGATTTTTAGGCGCATTGACAATGCTTAGTCTTGAAGACTTAGAAGATCTAAAAGATGAAGGGCAAGAAATCGTTTGTCATTTTTGTAACAACAAAGAATACATCTCTGCTCAAGAAATCCGAGGATTAATCACCAAGGCAAAAGCGCAGCGCAATTAAACGGCAAAGCTTTCACCGCACCCACAGTTATCGGTAGCATTGGGATTGTCAAACACAAAGCCGCGAGCATCCAGCCCATCGGGATAATCGATACTAATTCCTTCTAAGTACATCAGATGTTCTTCCTTTACGATAATTTCTACATCAAAACTAGCGTATATTCGATCCTCATTGGTTCGGTGATCTAGACCTAATTTATAACTAAGGCCTGAACAGCCACCACCTTCTACCGCAACACGCAAATAAAGCTCAGATTCCAAGCCTTCTTGCTCCACTATCTTTTTGACTTGCCGCGCAGCTCGTTCAGTAAGTACAATGGGTCGAGCGGTTTCTGGATCAAAATCATCTGCATTTTGTAACCCTTTATCCATGAGCCTTTGATCGGCGGAAGAACTCTCCAAAACGTCCTCTTCATCCAAGTCAATTAATGACGCAATTACGTCATCTAATGAATCCTGTAATGATTCATCCGCAATGGGTCTGACTTCGCTAGAGCGCCCGGGTTCATTGACTTTGTTATTGCCTCTATCCATAATGACAAATTTACGTAGATTTAACCGAAAATGTGTAGTGTGCTTTTCCGTCTTTTTCGAAGAGATCTAATACACCCGCGCTTACCAAATTCACCAAAATTTTAGTCGCTCTATAGCTGTTGATATAAGCAACATTGGAAAAATCTGAGACAGTAATGACGCTATATTCCTTTAAATAGCGAAACAATATCTGCTCTTTCTCTCCATATTCAAATGTTACTCCATGAGGAGCTCCGCCCTGCTTAAGAACTTGGATATATTCATCGCTAGCCTCCACGCTGGCATCATTTACCCGAACAAATACCTTTCGTAGTTTATTGGACTTTCCTGCCTTCACCTGTACTGGCTTTTCAGGCGATTCAGGTACGCCTACTATAAGGATATCACGCTGTCCTATTTGAAATAATTCAAGGGTAATGTCTACTGGGGGAATACATTCTTCTTCGGCTGCTTTTTTTAACCAAAACTCCTCTTCTAAATAAGTCTCTAGCCCTATCAATTCTCCTCTGTCACTTACACCAACCAATATGATTCCGCCTTCTGTATTAGCAAAAGCAGCAATTTCACGCGCCAATTTTTCGGGTGATGCGACTTTCTGCTTAAACTCCAAAAATGACGACTCCCCTCTCTCAACCAGATTGGTTAAGTCGGCTTTTGACATAGAACTAAGCTTGGTTGTACCTGAATACTTCAGGTACTGTTCGTATTCCTTCATGAATAAATATTTTGTAGACCTTCTTGCTTAGGATCCCGATTCATCAGCTGAGTCATTGCATCAATGGGATTTACCCCTTCGAAAAGTACATGATATACTGCCGAGGTAATGGGCATTTCAACGGAGTTTTTTTGTGCCCAAAAGTGTACTGCTTGGGTGGTTTTAACGCCTTCAGCTACCATTTCCATTCCATCAATAATCTCTTCAAGGCTCTTCCCTTCTCCGATGAGTTGCCCTAAACGGCGGTTACGACTATGAGGAGAGGTACAGGTTACAATTAAATCCCCCATTCCTGTAAGCCCAGAAAAAGTATCCGTATGTGCCCCAAAATAAGCACCCATCCGCTTCATTTCATGCAATCCCCGAGTGATGAGTGCCGCTTTGGTGTTATCCCCCCAGCCCGCACCATCAATAACACCGGCGGCAATAGCCATAATATTTTTAACTGAGCCCCCGACTTCAACTCCCGCCACATCGTTATTCACGTAAATACGGAACATCGGCGTCATACACGTATCCTGAATATAGGTAGCCGTCTGAGTAGAATAGGATGTTGCTACAACGGTTGTTGGTTTTTGATGAGCCACTTCTTCGGCATGGCTCGGCCCGGATAAGACTCCAATCCTATCAGAGCTAATCACACCATCAAGTACATGGACTAGTACCTGTGACATTGTTTTGAAGCTATCCTTTTCAATGCCTTTTGATACTGTTATGACGACTTCATTGCCACTGAGCAAGGGCTTTATGCGACTAGCCATGTCACCTAAGGTATGCGAGGGAGTGGCCAAGACCAATAAATCTTTTTCTTGTACAAGCTCCGAAAGCTCTTCTACCGCATAAACCGAATCGGGTAATACTAGATCCGACAAATAACTTGGATTTACGTGGTGGGCGTTTATATGCGCAACAATTTCTGGCTCTCTTGCCCAAACATGAACTTGGTTCCCCGCCTCATAGAATACCTTTGCTAAAGCCGTTCCAAAACTACCTGCGCCAATAATCCCAATACGTTGTTTGCTCATAATTAGCCTTTAATTCACCTTTGCTGCGCTCGCTTCAGTCTTTGCTAGGGTCGTTGCCTTAGCACCAACTTTATTTTCTGTACCCGACATTAACCTGCCAATATTGGCTTTGTGTTTATAAATGATTCCAAATGCTATAATGGCCGCAAATAAAATAATACTTCCATCCACATACCAATCCAAACCAAAACGCATAATTAATAACGTAATGGGATAAATCCCTGTAGCAATGATAGAGGCTAATGAAACATACCTAGTGGACCACACAATAAGTCCAAACAACGTAAACGAAATCCCGATGGATATGGGTTCGATCCCAAAAAGCATTCCACAGGCTGTTGCAGCGCCCTTTCCTCCCTTAAATCCAGCAAAAATCGGGAACATATGACCACCCACAGCTGCCATCCCACAAGATATAGCGAGAAAAGCTTCAACATCCCAATTCGGGGGCGCCAAAGGTCCGCTAAACCAAAGAAAGGCCAAACCACTAATCCAAAATGAGCTGACAAAGCCTTTCATGAAATCCAACACAAATACCGTCACCCCAAAAGGTACTCCTAACACTCGAAATGTATTGGTTGTACCTGCATTTCCGCTTCCGTGTTCTCGTACATCGATTCCTTTAAAGCCCTTACCCACCCAGATTGCAGAAGGTATAGAGCCTAACAAATAACTTATAATAAGTACCGTTACGGTTGCGGCCATTTCAATTCCGACTAATTAATAAACTCAGAAGCTTGTCACGTTACACGTGACGCTCGGCATGATACGAAGAACGGACCAAAGGACCGCTCTCTACATGTTCAATACCTAAGTGCTCACCGATTTCTTTGTATTCGGCAAACTGATCCGGATGAATCCAATCTTTCACGGGATAATGCATTTTAGTCGGCTGCATGTACTGCCCAATAGTAAGCACGTCTACTTGATGATTCGCACAATCCTGCATGAGCTCGATCACCTGCTCTCTGGTTTCACCCAGACCCACCATAATACCTGTTTTAGAACGAATACCTGCCTCTTTTGTGCGCAACAATAAATCCAAAGACCGTTGATATTTGGCTTGTGGCCGCACTCTTCGATACAGTGCAGGAACGGTCTCTAAATTATGGCTCAACACATCGGGAGGAGTATCCAGGACAATTTGCAAGGTTTCCCAGTCACCCTTAAAATCGGGAATAAGAGACTCAATGGTCACTCCAGGAATTACGCGTCTTAATTCGGTATGGGTAGCGGCAAAAATAGGGGCTCCTCCATCCTTTCGATCGTCACGGTTTATGGAAGTTAAAACAACATGTTTTAAGCCCATTTTACGAGCAGCATCGGCTACTCGAAGCGGCTCTTCCCAATCCAAATCAGCCGGCGGTCTCCCTGTTTTGATCGCACAAAATGCGCACGAGCGGGTACATACATCACCCAGAAGCATAAAAGTAGCCGTTCCAGCTCCCCAGCACTCGCCCATGTTAGGACAACGAGCCTCAGAGCAAACCGTATTCAACTTATGCTCATTAATCGTGTCGAGTACTTCTTTAAATTTTTCTCCGGAAGGAAGCTTTACACGTAACCAGTCTGGTCTTCTTTGAGTAGTAGATCGATCTACCACATTCAATTCTTTTATCATAATCTTGCTCCTTGCTGCACTGTCCTGTTAAGGATGGCAATTAATCCTACTAACGGCCCGCCATAAAACGTACACCATTTTTAAAAATACGAAATTTTATCGTCTAGTTCTTTGGTGGCACCTGCCCAATTGGCTCGCACCTGAAACACTTCTTCAAAACATTGAACTATTTGTTTTTTAACCGAATCAATGGAAACTTCCGTTCCTAACTCCACCTGCATGCTGGTAACCTGTTTGTCTTGGATGCCACAGGGGACGATATGGGAAAAGTAATCCAAATTAGTTGCTACATTTAACGCGAAGCCATGCATGGTTACCCACCTAGACGACCGAATACCCATTGCTGCAATTTTACGGTCCTCTAGCCAAACTCCGGTTTGCCCCTCTGCCCTACCCGCTTTAAGTCCGTAATGCGCTAATGCTTTAATAAGCACTTCCTCCAAATAGCGAAGATACTTGTGTATGTCGGTAAAATGTCGATCCAAATCTAATACTGGGTACCCCACAATCTGCCCAGGGCCGTGGTAAGTAATATCCCCTCCACGATCTACTTGAACAAATTCCGCTTCCAGATCATGAAGCTCCGTTACCGAACGCAACAAATGCGCAGCATTCCCACTTTTGCCCATGGTATACACATGGGGATGTTCGACAAAAAGCAGCATATCCGCCAAATCGTCGTCGGTATATTGGGTGTGTTCGGGGTTTCTCTTTTGCTGAATAAGCGCTTCTTGAAGTTGCTTCTGAAGATCCCAAACGCTGCGATACGCAACTCGTTCTAGGTCATAAACCTCTAGTATAGAACGAGCGTCCGCAGCTTCACTCTTCATGGCATTGCCTTTGAGTTACCGGCTTAATGTTTTACTGGGGTGCCCAAATGAACCCCTTCATTATACGCCTCAGCTACCGCTTCCATTACCGCCTCAGAAAGAGTTGGGTGCGGATGCACAGCGCTGATAATCTCATGACCGGTGGTTTCTAGGTCTCTAGCAACTACTGCCTCTGCAATCATTTCTGTCACACCAAAACCAATCATATGACAACCTAACCACTCGCCATACTTAGCGTCAAAGATTACTTTTACAAACCCTTCTTCGTGCCCAAGCGCCGTTGCTTTGCCACTGGCAGACAATGGGAACTTACCTACTTTTACCTCATATCCTGCTTCCTTAGCAGCGGCTTCGGTCAATCCAACAGAAGCTACTTGTGGCTCACAGTACGTACAACCTGGAATATTTTCGTAATTAATGGCTTTTGGATTTTTACCCGCCAACTGCTCAACCAATACAATGGCTTCATGAGAGGCTTTATGAGCCAACCAAGGAGCACCGATAATATCACCCACTGCATAAATACCCTCCACTCCAGTAGAGTAGGTGGACCGGTCTACAACTATGGCTCCTCGTTCTATTTTAACGCCAATTTCTTCTAAGCCTAATCCTTCCACATTACCAGTTACACCAACAGCCGAAAGCACCACATCTGCTTCTACTTTCTGCTCGCCTTTTTTGGTATTAATAGTTACTTCAACGCCTTTTCCTTTTTTGGTAACTGATTCAACCGTACTCTCTGTGAGGATATTAATGCCTTTCTTTTTGTAGATTTTACCCAATTCTCGTCCAACATCAGCATCTTCGACAGGAACTAAGTTCTTTTGTAATTCTACTAGTGTAACCTCTGTGCCAATAGTATGGTAGAAATAGGCAAACTCTACCCCAATGGCACCAGCCCCAACAATAACCATTTTCTTCGGTTGCTTTTCCATTGTCATTGCAGCTTCTGAATCGATGATCGTTTTTCCATCAATGGGAAGATTAGGTAGCACACGTGGCCTTGCTCCCGTGGCAATGATAAAATGCTTTGCTTTAATCCGTTCGGTTTCTTTCCCCGATTCGTCCTGAACTTGTAATTCATTTTTAGAAGCAAAAACCCCTGTACCCATAAATACTTGGATTTTGTTGGCCTTCATCAAAAACTGAACCCCTTTACTCATTTTGTTGGCCACACCGCGGCTGCGCTTTACCATTCCGCCAAAATCAGCTTTAGATCCGCTTACCTCAATTCCATAATCCGACGCATGTTGAATGGACTCGAGTACCTCAGCAGAGCGCAATAACGCTTTGGTTGGAATACATCCAATATTTAAACAAACCCCACCGAGATGTCTTTTTTCTATAATTGCGGTAGAAAAACCAAGTTGTGAAGCTCTAATTGCAGCCACATAACCACCAGGGCCTGAGCCAATTACACATACATCAAATTCTTTAGCCATAATATTCTTTCATCGATTGGGTTTGTATTTACCTCATATGATTGGGTTTGGGCTATCGGAACCGCCTAAAGTAGATACCTAAATGAGCCTATTACTCCCAAAATGACAAGGATTATAGAGAAACATTATTGAGCTCTAAATATAAGGCATTTCTAGTTGATAGTCATATGGGATTCCCACGAAAATCCTGACCCTTCTGCTTGATGTATTTGGTAAATCTTTGGTATACTGAGATACAATATTTGAATGTAGAAAAAAATAGGCCCATGAATCCCCATCCCTTTTTATCTGAAAGTGTATCACAGAAAAGACCCCCAAATTTAGCTGAACTAGCTCGTATAGGGCCTAGCGATTGTGCATTTGTTAGGAAAATCCACCATACGATTCGACAAAGTCTTCGGTATGGACTCACTATCGTATTTTGTGTTGCTTTCTTGGGAGGGAAGCCCACGCAAGCACAATCCACAGAATTTACTACACCGACTTCTGAAATCAATGATCGTGTGCCCGATGACATTCAGCGCCGCATTGCGTTAATAGTTAGCCAATACAACGACATGGGATGGAACTTAAGTGAGTATCTTGCCGATGATAGGTTTCAGTACATCGAGGGAATTACCGAAAAATTTACCCGTTCCGCCGAGCGTCGAATCGAAAGCTTTGAGGATTATAAAGAAATTCTAGCCTACGAAATAAAGAAAAATAAATTAGCCGAATTCTATTCTACCTACTCCGCTGAGCTACTTGCTGCGGAAAAAGAATTTGGTATCCCCAAAGAAATTATCATGGGTATTTTAGGGGTGGAATCTGAATTTGGCCGCTATAAAGGTAGTTACAACCCGCTTAATGCCTATATCTCCATGATGGCAGAAGATTATAGGTACAGTTTTGCCGAGGCACAACTTATCGAATTGCTACGTTTTTGTAAGCGAACCGGGTTGGATGTTATGAGCTTACAATCCAGTTATGCAGGGGCTATGTCCTATGCCCAATTTATCCCATATTCGTTAAACAGATGGTGGAAAAACAGCGAAGGACAAGGACTGTATCATATGCCCGACAACATTCGCTCAGTGGCAAATTATTTAGCTCACTTTACCGAGATAGAAGGGAATGTCAAAGATGCAATTTTACGCTATAATACCAGTTCACTGTATCAACAGGCGGTACTCTCTTTAGCTGAGGATGCTAAGCAGGTAATTCCTTAGTCATATACCACCACCGAGGCTCACCAAACTCGAAACCCTCGCGCTCATATAATTTCTTAACAGGATTATCTTCCCGCACCTCCAACGTTATCTTAGAACAGTCTCGCCGCTCAGCCTCTTCTTGGACATAATCCAGGAGTTTTGTTCCCACACCCAAACCACGTGCATCGGGATGCACCACCAAGTCGTGAATTTTAAGAGTTTGTTTAGCAGTAAAGGTTGAAAAGCCTAAAAAGGCCGTCACCAAACCAATGGGTTGTTCGCCCTTAAACGCCAAAAAAACCAAGGTAGTTGGATGCTTTCTAAGCTCTTGAATGACGTCTTTTTTTATACCCTCTTCAAGGGGTTCATTTTGACCCATTTTATCTTTAGAAAATAGGTCTAATAGGTTAATAATTGCTTGCGTATGTTTTTTTAGATCTAGATTGGCAAGCTCTATAGTAAGCATGCTCATCTCTGGATCTTTAATTGAAGACATGTGTCTTTGTTTTTTTGGGGTTAACCTTGCTTAAATTTAAATAGGTGCTGGGCTCCGACTTTTTCCTCGGCCTGTTGAAGGGCGTACATAGAGTCAAAAAGAACAATTGGATTTTCTTCCATGTCCTTTGTTACGTGGGTTGAGTAGGCCGATTCCAACTTCGAAATTATATCGGGTCTTTCGTTTGGTAACCATCTAGCGCAGTGATAGGCAACGGGTGTTTTAACTAGATCTACATTGTACTCTTCTCTCATTCTATGTTCTACTACTTCGAACTGCAAAACCCCAACGGTACCTAATAGAAGTTCATTTCCCACCCCATTAGGTACTTCAAAGACATGGACTACTCCTTCTTCAGAAAGCTGCTGCAAGCCTTCCCTTAACTGTTTCCGCTTAAAAGGGTCTTTGGTAGCAACTTTTTGAAAATGCTCCGGAGTAAAAAGGGGAATAATGTCAAATTGAACAGGATTTTTAGCATAGACTGTTGTTCCAATACGAAAATCTCCAGGATTAAAAATGGACACAATATCACCCGGATAAGCTTCTTCTAATAACTGCCTGTCATCCCCCATAAGGGTATGTGGAGTGGCCAATTTTAATTTCTTTCCCGTATGTGCGACAACTACATCCTGCCCTCTCACAAATTTTCCTGATGCAATGCGAATAAAAGCCGCACAGTCCCTATGGCCTGGATTCATGTTGGCCTGCATCTTAAAAATAAAACCAGAAAATTCGTCCTCTAATCCTCGTTTCTCTCCCTTGGAGTACTCATAGCCTTGAGGTGGTGGGGCCAGGCGATGGAAATAATGCAAGAATACATCCAAGCCAAAATTATTTAGTGCACTCCCAAAAAAAACTGGGGTTACTTTACCGCCATTATAAAGATCTTGGTCCATGCCTTCATACATGTCGTCAATAAGCATTAGCTCTTCTAAAAATGCCTCTTTCTCTAGATTTGATAAATTACTTCTATCTAATGCCTCTTCTGGGCTAACTAATTCCGTTATCGCCTTCTTGGCTCCATGATCGGCTTTTTCGTACACATGTACTTTTTTTGCCTGAACATCATAAATACCTTGAAATTTTTGCCCATATCCCATAGGCCAACTTGCAGGAACGGCCTCGATTCCTAGCTTATTTTCAATATTACTTAGTACTTCCAGTGGTTCCATCCCAGGACGATCACACTTGTTTACAAAGGTGATCACCGGAACTTCACGCAACTTACACACTTCAAACAGCTTTTCAGTTTGTTCCTCAACTCCTTTAGCCACATCGATGACCATTAGTCCAGAATCGGCGGCCACCAACGTGCGAAGTGTATCTTCAGAGAAGTCTTTGTGACCTGGAGTATCCAACAAATTATATTTTATACCATCTTTTTCGAAACGCATAACCGAAGAGGTTACCGAAATACCTCGCTCCTTCTCAATGGCCATCCAATCTGAAGCGGCATGATGGGAGGCCTTACGAGCACGCACAGAACCCGCTTCATGAATAGCTCCACCATACAACAACAGCTTTTCGGTGAGAGTCGTTTTACCTGCATCTGGGTGTGATATAATCGCAAACGTACGCCGCTTTAAGGCCTCGGTAGAAATACTTGTATCGGCGGTAGCCGTTGTGCTCATGAAGCTTTGATTAAATTAAAAAAGTAAAATACGACCTTTTTCTACCTAATTCAGCAACATACGCTTAATTTTACTCATCTAAGCTATATAACCTATTAAACCGCTTCCCCTTCCACTAATCCCAGCAGGCTTTTTAACTCCTGTACCCGGTCATGCTCCTCGTTTCGCTCGTAACTATGCATTAAATTTCTAATACAACGAGCTAAAATGTCTATATCGGAAGCCATCTTAAAATGTTCCGGCTTTGGTGTGACATTGTTCTTTTTTAAAAAGAAGTAGCACTGATCGTAGCTTACCTCAGCCCCCTGATCATAGGGGTCGATAAGTTGTTCTTCTTTTTCACCCACAAAGGCCAACATGAAGTGAATAGGCATGTTCACACCAAAAACAGGTAATTGAAGTCGTCGCGCAATAAACATTGCCACTAAACTCAGAGATATTGGAAGCCCCTTTCTTCGCTCAATTACCTGATCAATAAATCCGTTGGCTGGATTATGATAATCCTTATTGTCACCCCTGAAATTCAAATCCTCGAAGATAAATTTCATAAGGATGCGCATTTTTTCCCTCTCGCTTCGTTTGTACCGCAAGCTAGGACGAATCATATCTGCGAAATGATCCAGGGTTTTCACATACTCGGATTCTCGTAAGGTTGGGTGGCCAAACCGTGCAAGCGTGATAACAACCCGTTCCAGTTGCGCTCGGTTACCTATACCTTCTAGCAGAAGCTCAGCAAAATCTTCTTTAAGCGTGGCAAATGTGAGTTTATGAAGTACGTCCTTCGCTCGCTTTTTTTCTTCTTTATTCTTGGTTTGGACACGTATCTGGTCTAGCAAGGGTACGGCACGATCCCCTAACTCCATAAATCGAAGCTGAACTTGCTCCTGCACAAAAGGATCGGGATCCTCCAACAAAAACATAAGTGATTCTATTTCTGCACGGGTAGACATGGGATCAAAATACTAAATGGAGACATTCAATTCCGCTTAATAATGGCAATACTAAAGCGTATATTTGAGATGAACTGTGACATTGTAACTAAACCAGCGTATGGCTCTCAACGTTTCTTCTGAAATTTCCCATTTAAGCGGGGTTATTGTTCACACTCCTGGACCTGAGTTGTCTTGGGTGCATCCTGGGATGAAACACGAGTTACTTTTCGATGATATTATATTTGAAGAGCATGCCCGAGAAGAACACTTGGATATGCTTGCGGTCTTCAAAACTATCATGAAAGATCCAACCCAAGTTTATGAAATACGCACCTTATTTAGCCAATGTTTTGAACAAAAAGAAGCCAGAGAATACTTCATAGATGAACTTATCAAAGCTTTTCCCAACCTGCCTTTAAGCCTTGTTCGGACAGAATTAGAGGCCTTAGAGCCATCTGATTTGTTACTCTGGGCCATTGAAGGTTCTGATAGTTTTGTTAAACATATGTCCTCCTTATCCAGGCTAAGGAGCGCGAATGGCCTGGCTTCAGAAAATAGGCTACGAGTACTAGCCAACATTCCTATTTTTCCCATTCCAAACCTTTTATTCACTCGCGATTTAGCTGCTGTAATTGGGAATCAAATTATCTTATCCAGGGCAGCTACACCAGCCCGACTAAGAGAGTCCATACTCATGGATACCCTTGTCCATTACCATCCTTTATTTGATCCGGTCCGTAATTCCATCATACAGCTTCCGGCAGAGCAGTCTATCGAGGGTGGTGATATTTTGGTGGCATCTGAAAAGTTAATTCTTATCGGGATAAGCGAACGAAGCTCTTTTGCTGGGGTGCTAAAAGCTGCTGAATCCCTAATGACTGGAGGAGTTGAAACTATTTTAGCTATCGACATACCTAAACAACGATCCTCTATGCACCTGGACACCATCTTTACTTTTGCAAGCGAATATGAATGCGTGATTTACCCACCCGTTTTCAAGAACAAAGCAAATAATGTGGTGGCATTAAGGAAGCAAGACGATCAGATCGTGGTGGAATCACGTTATCATATAAAAGAGGCTTTGGAAGAATTTACTGGCAGGGAGTACACGTTCATTTCCTGTGGTGGGAGTGAGGGGGTGCAGCAAGAGCGGGAGCAGTGGACGGATGGAGCTAACGTTTTTGCCTTGGCACCGGGAGTAATAATGGGTTACGACAGAAATACCTATACCTTTAAAGCCTTAGAAGAGCATGGATATACCTATTTAAAAACTCATGAATTCCTAGAAGAGTATGGCAACAAAAACTATGATTGGTCTATGCATAAGAGTACAAACAATAAAATTGCTATAGGATTTGAGGGGCATGAATTATGTAGAGGTCGAGGCGGAGCCCGTTGTATGACCTTACCTATACATAGAACCCCTTCACCTACATGAGTCCCCATGATAAAGCAACCAAAAGATTCATAATCAATGCCTGAAACCCCATCATCAGAACGCTCAGATAATCTCTTTCCGGTTGATCGATCAAGTCAAGAGCACTGGAACAACGAAGCGCTTGAACGCAAGAATGACAAACCCACCCTTAAAGAACTCTTTATCCATAGCGTACTGTTCATTCTTACGTTTATTTCTGTTAGTATCGTAAGCACCTTACTAGTAGGTAAGGGATTACAAATTAAAACTCTTGCGGGTTTTAGCTTTCCGTTTCCAACGAACGAAGATCTTAAAGCTGGGGCTTTATTTGCCTCATTATTGCTTAGTTTTTTAACTATTCATGAATTTGGCCATTATTTTGCCGCAGTATATCATCGAGTTCGCGTGAGCTTACCTTATTATATACCCTTACCTGTAGGGATTGGAACATTAGGGGCTGTTATAAAAATTCGGCAACCGATTCAACGTACTCGAAGTCTATTCGATATTGGGGCAGCTGGTCCTCTTGCTGGATTTATCGTTTCCTTAGCCATTCTCATCATTGGCTTTCTTACACTTCCAGGACCCAGTTTTTTAAACGAATTTGGGGATCATCAAATGCTTATAGATCACTTTAATGAGTTTGGGTACTATCCTCCTCTGCCATCATTAATGGAAGGACAAATGGTTTTTTTATTTGGCGAAACCTCTTTGTATAGTTTTATTGCCTCATTTTTCCCTTCAGCACCACCTATGTATGAAATCATGCATTATCCTTTCCTGCTAGCGGGTTGGTTTGGGTTATTTTTCACGGCTCTTAATTTAATGCCCGTTGGACAACTCGATGGTGGTCACATATTATATAGTCTAGTGGGCTACGAAAAACACCGTATTATCGCGCGAATATTTTATGGAGGCTTAACCATTCTAGCCGGTATTGAGGCCGTCCCTCTTTTTCAAAACTATTTAACCACCCACGGCTTTGGTTCTATAGGATATGCTTGGGGGATTTGGACCATCATGCTTAGCCTGCTCATGAAAAAAGCCTACAAAGAACACTTGTATTGGATGGGAGCCATGATTCCACTTTCTCTCTTAATGAGTGGATTTTTTCTGTATGTATGGACTCCATCATTCGCACAAGAGGGATCTGTACTATGGCTTTTTTGGTCTTTCTTCACTGCATTTGTTGTGAAAATTGAGCATCCACCCGTGCGATATGAAGAAACCTTGAGCACCGGGCGCACATTATTAGGCTGGGTAAGTATGCTTATTTTTATACTGTGTATTAGCCTTAATCCCTTAACCTTAATTAGTTAATACGATTTATTATATGTCTTATATGAACGGTATTTTTGGGGCTAATGTGCATCATATCAAGTAATATTTGATCGAAGATATACTCGTTATAGAACATTCTTCGTAACGCATGTATCCGTTACATCACCGTGTATTTCAACTTTTCTACCATCTATTTGAACCAATATAGTACCGTAAAAAAGTAATAATCTCTGAGTTTAGACCTATAATTATCACTTAAGCTTCTTATTATTCCTCATTGTATCGACGAAAACTGTAACCCCTACTCCACATATATGAACACTTCAAATAGATTATTATCCACCCTAGGCATATGCGTACTCAGTATTACTTTCATGTCTTGTTCGTCTAGTGGTGAAGATCAAAACTCCTCCGTAACCAGCACTGTAGACATTACCCTCCAAATTGAAAAATTAGTAGGAGAAGATAGGTACGTGGAAGCCTTAGAATTGTTAGCGGAACAACCCGATAGCCCTGAAATTTTAACGTTAAAAGAAATGACTCACTTGAATTACGGTTTATTTTTGGAATATAGGGATGCAAATGTGACCAATATGAGAGATAAGATGAATAATGCTTTACGTGAGTATGTAAAAGTTCTTCGTATAAATCCAGACAACGAAAAAGCCATTTCTGAGATTGAACAAATACTGGGTATCTACGCTACTTTTGGGAACCGTGCCCCTGCGGACGATGTGGTCGCCGATCTTGAAGAATTTGGCTTTACACTCTAGAATAAGTTTGGATCACCACCCTTTTGAGCGATAAAAAAAATAACACACCTACAATAAGCAATCGAAAAGCTTTCCATGAATACACCATCGTGGAAACTTTTGAGGCAGGCATTTCGCTTCAGGGAACCGAAGTAAAATCGCTCCGAGCTGGTAAAGCTAATTTTACCGATGCTTTTGCCTTCGTTCAGGGAGAAGAAGTTTGGCTGAAAGAATTCCACATTTCACCCTATGATCATGGTTCTTACATGAATCATGAGCCCAAACGGGATCGCAAGCTTCTTCTACACAAAAAAGAAATACGAGCTCTTGATAAAGGGGTGCAACAAAAAGGAAATACCATTGTACCTCTGAAGCTATACTTTGTACGGGGTAAGGCAAAACTACAGATTGGCTTAGCAAAGGGTAAGAAGCTTTACGACAAACGCGACAGCATAAAAGAAAAAGATGTTAAGCGCCAAATGAAACGAAGCATCAAAGAAGGTGTTCGTTTCAACCCTTGACCAATAGTACTGTATCAAATGTACAGTACTACATCTACAGTTTCTCGTTTTGGGTATCTAGTTTAGAGTATTTAGTTCATTAAAAATTGAACTTACTAAGTTTAACTCCTATAAAAGAAAGAGCTCTCGACCTTTCGGACGAGAGCTCCATATTTGGCTGAATACATCTATAAGCCGGATTCTGTATTTCGAACTAGCACTTTAGCATTCGAAACGACAATCATTTATCTAATGCGTTCCACCCGGCAACGTAATGACAAGTGGCACGTATTGCCTGCGTGAACTTGCACCCCGTGAGGTTTACCATGCCCTCTGTCTCACGACAAGAGGCGGTGAGCTCTTACCTCACCTTTTCACCCTTACTCCCGAAGAAGCGGTTTATTTTCTGTTGCAC
>CALKOA010000138.1 GCA_938091655.1 uncultured Balneolaceae bacterium
GAACCCATAATCACGTTTAAAAAAAAACTCTTACCAACACTGAACCAAAAGGTACATTTAAATAACTTTGATGCTACTAAGAATGCTTTAGATCAGTGTCTTAAACAACAGCCTGAATTCAATCCCAGAAGACCTAGTTTATTTATCACTGAGGGATTTATAGATTACATACCAAGAGATAATCTAGTCTCTTTACTATCCCAAATAAAGCATATTAATCCGAAAAATGAGTGGATGACCACCCATTTTGATCGTAGCTTACTTAGCCGTAATCAACGCTTTTTCTTTGAGTTTGGTATAAAAATTACAGGAGAGCAACTGCAATCCAATTTAGACAAAGAACAAGTCACAACCATTGGGTCCAATATTGGATTCGCCCTGATTAATGAATGGGCAAATATACTTGAACTATTAGGCAATCACAGTATTTCTAATGATGCTAAGTTGAACAGAATTGAACAGAAGGTACTGCATCAGAATAACATGAATGGATGTAGCATTTTACATTTTAAGTAAGATAATGTCGAGTAGCTTACCATTACGTAGTATAGTTACCTTTCACTTGTTATTTACGAAGATTCCATAAATTAGGCCTTGTCCACCAACTTGGTTTTAAACGACCGATTACTAATATTAACCGTAATCATTAGAACAAACTTTTTACTATGGCAACACATGCTAAAACCAACAATGAGATCATTCAACTACAAGTATTTGTTGGCCTAGCAATTATTGGGCTAAATTTTTTTCTGTACGAGTGGTTTGAAGCCATCCGTTACTACGCACTAGCCGCATCTGTCTTAATCATTGGTATGCCGCACGGTGCATTAGATCACAAAATCTATTTTAAAGCCCTGCATAAAGAAGAAACCGTAAAGACACAGATTGTATTTTATGCAGGATACTTGTTGGTAGTAGCCGTGTACGCCTGGCTTTGGTATGTCCAACCCTTTATAGGTTTTGTATTGTTTATGCTGTTCACCTTATACCATTTTGGCCAATCCGATACCGAACGGTTACCCTTAAACGGTTTTCTAAAACAGTTATTTATTTTGGCAAGAGGTCTGAGTATAGCCGGGCTCATACTTTTCGGAAGCGATCCATTTTATACGTCTAGAATCGTGGAATCGGTCACTGGAATATCACTTATTTCTATTGTATACAATTTTACTACCACAGAAGATCTACGTCTATTTTTTGCCCTCATGTATCCCAGTGTTTTTCTTTTAGGGAGCATAATTTCTAAACAAGTACCCTTAAAAAGCTGGCTAAGCTTGGATGCACTTGTGGTTCCTGCCCTCTTCTCATTGGTCGACCCCATCTTCGCTTTCTCACTTTATTTTGGTTTATGGCACGGATACAATCACACGAAAACCATGTTGGATTTTCTGAGTAGCAAGAATGAACAAATTGGTTTCGGATGGTTCTATAAAGAAACCGCCTTGTTTTCAGCAATCTCTTATATAGGGCTCGTCCTAATATATTTTCTAGTTGAAGCATTTGGCGACGAAGCCTTATTGGTCGCTATTTTATTTACTCTGATCAGTGTAATCACCTTGCCTCACATGCTTGTAGTAGAGCAAATGTATCGAGCTTTTGATAAAGCAAATAGTGATCAGTCAACCTAACTGACAGCATTAAATTAAAAGCATTGTCAAAAAAAAAGCCCCATCAAATGATGAGGCCTTAAAAAATTCAATGACTTAATTTCTTTAAGCCATTACATATCCATCTTCATCTGATTTAGCTTTGGCAATTGCATATATCAAGCATCCATAGCCTGCTTTGGCAGCAACATCTGCAATGGTATAACCTACTTGCACATTAACTGTTGCTGAAGCAGCATCCATAATAAATGGTGCCATGTATACTATTGGATAATAACCCCATGTAAAGATTAACAGAAATCTAATATTTCTGTAAAGCACTTTAAGGTGTCCTTCCTTATCCGCCATAGCAACACTAACTTCATTCCATAGCACCCAAACTATGTACACGAATGGAATTGTACTTAGAAAACCATAAATACCTCTCGAATCAGTAAGAGATGAACCACCACTAGTTTCTCCTAGGTAGCCAAAAACTAACATTAATACTGTAGCAACGACTGTATTAAATATTAACCCTTCTTTCTTTTCTGCGGCAACACTACAAAGTAGTAATAATTCTACCACCAATAAAGGCACTGTAAGAAGCCAGTCCATGTATCGGTATGCATCATTAAATGGTTTTCCTGAAGCGACATAATTAGCGCCTTCAATCACATAAGCAGCTTCCCATGATCCAAAGATCCGGAAATAGTGATAACCAGCTATTGAGACAACTATAGTTGAAAGTATGACAGACATTCTGTACTGAGGAGCTATTCTATCCTTGGCTATGATAAAAAATAGTCCAGAAAAGACCATAGATGCTATACAAAAAGATAGCATATTGTAGACAAGGGAATATTCTCCCACAGTTAACATTGGTAATTCCATTAATTCTCCGTTTAGTTAAAGATTACTTAAATATAAATTATTCTATTTCTTGATTAGTTCCCAATTATACAATTAAGTTGCAGTTTGATAGATAGAAGCGCTTCCATGATTTAGTCAATTTGTTATTCTTACAAATTGCTGTTGCACAATGATTTATGGTTTTTCACACATGGCATATAAACTCATTAAATCTGTTATTACTATTCTAATGCAAGTAAATATCAAAAAAAAAAATAACTTTTAATTAGTTTTTTTGTGCGAAAAGACCCTACAACTATCCATAATCAATTTCACTCCAATACTTTCAGACTTCGTAGATATAGAAACCTCGCCCTGTTTTATTTCCTAAGTGGCCTTTATCTACCATCTCTCTAAGTAAAGGACAGGGGGTATATTTAGCGTCTTGAAAGCCCTTATGTAGTACATTCATTATGTTTAAGCACACATCTAGGCCAATAAAATCAGCCAGTCGCAAAGGGCCCATCGGATGCGCCATCCCTAAGGTCATTACCTGATCTATAGCTTCTTTATCAGCCACCCCTTCATGTAGTGCATAAATAGCTTCATTAATCATAGGCATGAGTATTCGATTACTGACAAAACCGGGAAAGTCATGTACTCTGATCGGGGTCTTGCCGAGCTCCCTTGTAAGTAATTCTACCGTTTTGAACGTCTGCTCACTTGTCTTATTCCCAAGTATTATTTCAACTAAACTCATTACAGGAACCGGATTAAAGAAATGCATTCCAATCATATTCTCTGGGTGAGTTACACCTTCTGCTAATTCAGAGATGGATATCGAGGAAGTATTAGTAGCAAATATAGTTTGTTTAAGGCGCTTGGGGTCAATATCCTGTTCTATTTGACTCCAAACCAGTTTTTTTAGTGATAATTGTTCCGGAACTACCTCTATAACTATATCAGCATCAGATATAGCTTGCTTAATGTTAGTGTATGTCTGTATACGTGCTAGACTAGTGCTTACCTCAATTGGCTTAATCTTTTGTTTTTCAGCCATGCGGGTCAAATTTTTTTTAATTGTTTGAAGAGCCACTCTAAGCTGTCCTTCACTACTGTCCATTAATTTTACTGGAAAACCTGCCATAGCACATACATGCGCGATTCCATTACCCATCGTACCTGCTCCAACAATTGTTATGGAATGTATATGTTGATTATGCATTTACGCCTCACTAGTTTTTATTGAATTTATGCAGTATTAATAATGCTAAGTGTATGTATTTAGTGTTTGCAGTTTAGGTTATGTTTTGTGCGTTGCTAAATTATATGATACAATCCGTACATTTTTTTTCATACCTAGACTCACTACTTTCTAACTGTTAATCCTATCCAAATAGTCCGTCAAATTCAACCTTTATATCTGCACCTATGAATACACTTGTTAAATTTGCTCTTTTCATTTCACTTCTATTTCTAGGTGTAGCAATTACCGCATTTTATTGGACATTTTTTAAGCCTTTACCCAATTATGAAAGCAGTAGCGAACATGTTGCTTTAACCAATACAGTTGATATTTTTTGGGATGATTTTGGTGTGCCACACATCTACTCCACGGATGAAACTGATTTGTATTATGCAATGGGTTATGTGCATGCACAAGATCGGTTGTGGCAAATGACCCTCTCCCAACTTGCTATGGAAGGAAGATTTGCTGAGTTCTTTGGTGAAAATTTGGTTCCATTGGATCAGTACCAGCGCACACTTGGATTTTGGTATACAGCAAAGAAAATTGAACAACAACTAAGTGGTAAAGAAAGGATTATTCTAGAAGCTTACTCAAAGGGCGTGAACACCTTTATTCAAACGCATAGCGACCGTCTACCCGTAGAATTTGCCCTAACTGAAATGAGCCCCATTAGCTGGACTATCACCCATTCTATTGGATTAACTCGACTTATGGCATGGGATTTAAACTTGAGCTGGTGGAGTGAGCTTATGTATCAAGATTTATCGCAGAAACTACCCCCTGACGATTTAAAAGCAATCATGGTGGCGTGGTCAGAAGATTTACCTACAACCTTAAGTAACCAAGAAAGCCAATCACTCTTAGGACTGTCGGACTTGGAATGGCAGCGGCGAGATTTAATGGAAGTGGGTGGGTCTGCTGTTGGAAGTAATGCATGGGCTCTAGATGGATCTAAGACCACTACGGGGTATCCCATTTTAGCAGGAGATCCACATCTAGGCTTAGATATGCCAGGGAAATGGTACGAAGTTCACGCTCACTTAAATGGAAGAAATGTTTCTGGAGTAAGCTTAGCCGGTTTACCGGGGATTGTACTTGGCCAAAATGATAATTTGGCATGGAGCTTTACCAATATCATGGCCGATGATACCGATTTTTATTTGGAAATGGTAAACCCTCAAGATCGAGGTCAATACAGAAGAGATACTCCTGAAGGCTTAGCATACCTACCGTTTGATGTGAGACGAGAGCAAATCAAAATAAAAGGTGCCAGTGATCAATTTTTTGATATTCGATCTACGGTTCATGGGCCAGTGATTAGTGATATTTACCCTTCAGATGCTATAGTGAATAATCAGGTGATTTCTATGCGATGGACTGGACACGAGATTAGTCATGAAATAAAAAGTATGTATGAAATTAATTGGTCAACGAATATAGAAAGCTTCCAAAATGCTTTAAAGAATTATGGCGCACCAGGGCAAAACGTTATGTATGCAGATAATAAAGGCAATATTGCTATGTTTAGTGCGGCCAAATTACCTATTCGAAAATATGACCCTTTGCTCTTACGACCAGGTTGGGATCAAGACTATGATTGGCAATCTTGGATACCTTTTGAGGAACTTCCTTCCATTATCAATCCAAAAAAAGGATGGATTGCCAATGCCAATAATAAAATAACGACCGCCGCTTACCCACATTACATTGCAAGCTTTTGGGAACCCCCTTCGCGCATCCAACGAATAGAAGAATTAATCACAACAGATAGCCTGTTTTCCGTGGATAAAGTAGCTGAGCATCAAACCGATGTTTTTTCTCATTTTGCCTCATCTCTTACACCCATCATAGTTAACTACATTGAATCCCAACAGGAATATGATTTTAGTATTGCACTGAGTTACCTTAAAAATTGGGATTATAAGTATACCAAGAATTCCACCGCTGCATCAATATTTGATGTTTTTTTCCTACGATTTACTGAGAATACCCTATTAGATGAATTTGGCGATGATAGCTTCCGCCACTTTGTTCGTCATGAGTTAATTCCGGTTCGAGTGATGCCTTACCTTATTGAAACCAACAGTGGACTATTTGATAATTCATTGACAAACGAGGTGGAAACTATTGATGACATCCTATTAAAAAGTATGCAGGAGACTATCTATTACCTGAGTAATTTATATGGTTCTGAACCTTTTGAATGGCGATGGGAGCAATTACATACCATCCAGTTTTCTCCACCCTTATTCAAAGAAGCATCACAAGATTCGTCTGCTCCCAAGGCCTTCAAACTAGTGGTTGATAACATTCTAAGCCATGGACCATTTCAGGCTCCAGGGCATGGAATGTCAATAAATAACGGACAATATAATTGGGACGCCCCCTTTGAAATGGTACTAGGAGCCTCGGTTCGAAGAATAGTCAACCTTGCCGATCTTCGATTTTCCCAAAGTATTTTACCGACAGGTCAATCAGGAAATCCTTTTTCTTCCCACTTTGGTGATCAAACCTCATTATGGCTAGAGGGTCGTTATAAAGAATTAGTGCAAGATAGCTCCTACGTTAAACTTAGTAATTGGCGCCATATGCAATTGATTCCAGTTCCGTAATTATTTATTGTCTTTAATCTATAACTAAAGAAAGTTACCCACCCCCAGTTACCCCCGTATGAAAGAAAGTTTATACTCATTTTCAATCATCTTAATTGTATTCATTCTACTGGCTAGCTTTAGTACAGCTCAAGACAAGCCAAGTCCATTAAGCCGTGGAGGTGTAACTCAGCAAGATGCCTCCCTGTCTGCATCTGGAATAAAAATTGACCCTGAAACTTTACTCCAACAGCTGACACCACGCCAACGTGTGGCTCAACTCTTTTTCGCGCCTGTTTATGGGAATTATATGGCACAAGGTAGTAGCTCGAGACTGGCTATCGAACGTTTAATTACCGAACAAGAAATTGGCGGGCTAATAATGATGAGTGGAGATATTTATGGTCAGGCGGCGTTGATTAATGACCTGCAAATGTTGAGTAGTATTCCATTGTGGATAACACAGGATATGGAATTTGGTGCGGCTATGCGTATTCGTGGCTCTACGAGAATAACACCTGCAATGGGTGTGGCAGCCACAGGAGATATTCGGAATGCTTATGTGAAGGGTAAAATAACCGCCAAAGAAGCAAAGGCCGCTGGTGTACATCAAATATTCGCACCCGTACTAGATGTGAATAATAATCCAAAAAATCCAGCCATTAACATACGTTCGTTTTCGTCCGACCCGAAACTTGTATCTGAATATGGGACAGCCTTTATTCAAGGGATACAAAGTGAGGGTTTAGTTGCAACTGCAAAACACTTTCCAGGTCATGGCGATACCGAAACAGATTCCCATTTAGACCTTCCAGTAGTGCCACATGATTATACTAGATTGGACTCGGTTGAACTAATTCCTTTTTCCGCTGCTATTGAAGGAGGTGTTCAAAGTATTATGACTGCTCATATATCCTTCCCACAGTTATCGGATAGCGTTGGTGTACCGGGTACCTTAGATCCTCGAATTTTGACCGATGTACTTAAGGATTCTTTAGGGTTTAAAGGCGTTATTGTGACTGACGGATTGGGTATGAAGGGTATCTCCAACTACTTTTCGCCGGGTAAAGCAGTCGTAGCTGCATTAAAAGCCGGTGCGGATCTCATGCTAATGAGCCCTGACGTCACTACGGCTATTGATGAAGTGATGGCAGCAGTTGAAGCTGGCGAGTTAGGTATGGAACGGGTTGATGAATCCGTTTTAAAGCTTCTTAATTGGAAAGCATCTCACGGATTATTCGAATCCAATGGCGAAGTAACACTGAACAAGATGGCTGACATCATTTCCTCGCCAGTACACTTAGCGGAATCCAAGAAAATTGCACAGCAAAGCATTACCGTGCTCCGAAATGAGTCAAATATCCTACCTATTAATCCCTCACGCTACCCAAAATTAACCCTAGTTAATTTAAGTGATTCAGAGATAGGAAGTCCTGAGAATAGTTTTATACGAGGAGTCAGAGAACATCATCCCGATGTTAGTTACTTCGAGCATGACTCCAGAACGACCAATTCAGAAGAACTCAGAATCATCCGACAGGCCAGAAATTCAGACCTTGTGGTACTGGGAGCCTTTACCCGATTCCGAGTAGGGCAGGATTTACAATTGAATTCAACTCAAGCCAATTTTGTGCGAAAACTTCTTACTAGTCGTACCCCTATCGTTACTGTTCTGTTTGGGAATCCCTATCTGATCAGTTCAATAAAGCAATCTGAGGTGCAAGTTATTGCTTGGTCTAATACCTCTGTGCAAAGCGAAGCTGCTGCCGCAAGTCTATTTGGAGCTACGGATATTAACGGCCGGTTACCTATTGATATCCCTCCTAGCTTTGAACTAGGAGATGGAATACATATTCCAAAAAGCACCCTCCATTTTGGCATGGCTGAGGAAGCGGGGATGCTCTCAGGAAAATTGGCTAAAATTGATGGTATTATGCACGATGCAATAAAAGATTCGGTATTTCCAGGAGGAGTCGTCGCAGTGGTTAAAGATGGCATTTTAGTATACAACAAAGCCTTTGGATATGTTGACTATGAAAAGCTGACACCTGTGCAAACCAGCACTCCTTATGATTTAGCAAGTGTTACAAAAATACTAGCTACTACAACAGCTATTATGCACTTAGTGGATCGTGGTTTACTTGATCTTGACACACCTGTCAGTCAGTACATTTCTGAATTTCGGGTTAATGATAAGGCAGGCATTACCATTAGAGATTTATTGAATCACGAATCAGGACTACCTGCTTTTAAAGTATATGTGGATGAATTACAGGATAGAGCATCCATTATAGAGGCCATTAAGAATGAACCTTTAGAATGGAGTCCAAATCAAAAGTATGTCTACAGCGATTTAGGATTAATTCTTTTGGCCGAAATTATAGAACAAGTGAGTGGTCAACGCCTTGATTCCTATGTTCGTTCTCAGTTACACTATCCTATGGGTATGTTTTCAACCTTTTTCTCTCCCAAGAAAGTAGGACGATGGTACGCGCAATCCATACCCCCCACTGAGATAGATACCCTCTTTAGAATGGAATTGGTACAAGCAGATGTTCATGACGAAAGAGCCTATTATATGGATGGAGTAGCAGGTCATGCTGGCTTATTTTCAAATAGTATTGATATCGCAAAGTACATAACTTTTTTAACGAACAATGGGTTTTATGCTGGGCAACGCTTTGTTTCTTCCGAACGTATCGATGAGTTTACTTCTACTCAATCATCCTTGAGTAAACGTGGCTTAGGATTTGATAAAAAGTCTAGATCAGGATTTAGCTCCGCAGGTACTCGTATGAGTCCAGAGTCATTTGGACATACAGGATTTACCGGCACTTCATTTTGGGTAGATCCAGAACACCGTTTAGGGGTCATAGTCTTAACAAACCGGGTCCATCCCTATCGCTCATATGGGGGAAGGATAAGTAGAATTCGGGCAGCTGTTGCTGATGCAGCGTACGAATCCATGGAGCGATAAAATGAGTAACTCCACACCTTATAGTTATCAGCCCTATTCTAATAAACCAGGATATTGTCTTATTGAGAGCCAAGAAGGCGATTTATATCTAGGCTTTAGAATAGAATCAGCTTCCTTCCCTACTACTATTTCCGCAGTACAAGCAGGAGTTGTACAATGTCTAATGCATGGCCAACAACCAACGGTAATATATTACAGCAATCAGTTATTAAGTGGTCTTGAGAACTGGATAAACACTCTTTCATTGAAACCTGAGCAAATACCTGAACAAAAATTACGGGAAAAAGCTGCAGAGCTTCAGAAACAAAACCAGCAACGGTTACACTCGAACACCATAGATTCGAGTAAGAAATCAACTATTAATTCAGTTAAACCGATACCACTTGAGCACTTTGGTCTCTTAGAGCTTTCTAAACAACTACATAGTTTAGGAAACGAAAATATTGAATCCCGTCCTATTTTCTCAAAAAATCAAATGGAACAACTCAAGCATGCATTGGTTAATGTGTCCAATCTTGCAGTATGTCCTGAATCAAATTTTCCAGTGGGAGCCCTACTTTGGACTAATCTTGGGTTATTTCCAGGAGTAAATGTTGAATTTCAAGACTGGTCTTTGGGATTATGCGCTGAAAGGACGGCTTTAATAAACGCTTTATGCTACGGTGCTGAAGAGTTTTTTGGGATATTTGTTCATGCCATTGATGGCGATTTTAGTACACCTTGTGGGTCTTGCCGTCAAATTTTGAGTGAACATATGCTATTCTCGAAGCTGTTTTGTCTCCATAAAGATCACACTTGGTCGGAATATTTTATTCACGATTTACTCCCACACCCCTTTTATACCGATTCACTAGCTAAGTCTTAGCCAAAACTATAGCTAAATATTGTCTCATTTTTTTTTATGAACAGAGATTATTTATCCTAAATATTCAAAATTTGTATGAATTCACCTAAAATCTGCGTTTATTGTTCACAAATGCCATTATTTATAAAGAAAATGTATTTTTTCTGTTGATTCAATGATTCTGAATCAATAGCTTAGGTCATTCTTTAAAGAATATTCATTAACTAAAAC
>CALKOA010000139.1 GCA_938091655.1 uncultured Balneolaceae bacterium
TCAAAAATCCTTGATTCAGGATTGGGATACTCTTAACAGTCTTAAGGAAAGTATTACGGTTTACTTAGAATTTATTGAAATGGGAGAGCCTGTTGAGCAAGAATTATCAATTGAAACCGAAAAATTTCTTACCCAATTAGATGCCCTTGAACTAAAAAATATGCTCAAGGAAGAAGATGATCATCGTGATGCAGTGGTCCAATTTAGTCCCGGTGCCGGAGGTACAGAAAGTCAAGATTGGGCTGAAATGTTATATCGAATGTACACGAGATGGGCCGATCAAAATGGGTATAAGGTTTCCGTTATGGACTATCAAGACGGTGAGGTAGCTGGTTTAAAAAGTGCTACTTTAGAGGTTCAGGGCGAGAATGCCTATGGATTTTTAAAAGCGGAAAGTGGTGTTCATCGATTGGTACGAGTATCACCCTTTGATAGTAATGCTCGACGTCATACTTCTTTTTGTTCCGTATTTATTTCTCCTCTGGTTGATGATACCATTGAGCTAGACATTAACGAGAAGGATATCGAACTACAACGTTTTCACTCCTCAGGTGCGGGTGGACAGAATGTAAATAAAGTGGAAACAGGAGTTCGACTTATTTGGACTGGTAAACTATCCGATGGCCGTGATGAAAAAGTTGTAGCAGAGTGTCAACAGGAGCGATCTCAACTTCAAAATCGGGAGAAAGCCTTGGTCTTATTGAAATCTAGAATATACGAACTAGAAAAAGAAATTAGGGAGGCTGAGAAAGCTAGGCTAGAAGGAACAAAGGGGAAAAATGAATGGGGATCTCAGATCAGAAGTTATGTATTTGACGATCAGCGAGTAAAAGATCATCGAACCGGGCATGAAACATCCAATGTTTCAGGGGTTATGGATGGAGATTTGAATGATTTTATAAAAGCATATTTACTACTACAAGCTCATGCATAAATATGACATGCTTATTATTGGAAGTGGTCTAGCAGGACTTTCTTTCGCTTTAAAAGCGGCACAATCTGCACGGGTGGCGGTAATCACAAAAAATGAACTCAAAGAAACCAATACTTGGTATGCCCAAGGCGGGATTGCTGGAGTAATGGATTTAAATCATGACTCTTTCGAAAAACACATTCAGGACACATTAGTAGCAGGTGCAGGACTGTGTGACACCAATGCAGTGTCAAAAATGGTCTATAAAGCCCCAAAACTCATTCAGGAGCTAGTTGATTATGGGGTTGGCTTTACTCGTAAAGGAGATCAATTAGACCTAGGAAAAGAAGGGGGGCATTCCGAAAATCGGATTGTTCATGCAGCGGATGCGACGGGTAGAGAGGTAGAAAATGTGCTTGCGAAAAGGGTAAAAAATCATCCTAACATTGACGTTTTCGAATATTTTTTTGCGATGGAATTGCTTACCGAACATCATCTAGGTAAGAAGGTGAAATATTTGCCTGAAATCCACTGTTTTGGCGTTTATGCTCTAAATTGTAAAGAAGGAATTGTAGAGACATTTTTAGCTAAGAAAACCGTGCTAGCTACTGGCGGTATAGGTGAGGTTTATGCTCATACCACAAATCCCAGCATTGCAACAGGGGATGGTATTGCTATGGCCTATAGAGCAAAGGCCTATATACAGCACATGGAATTCGTGCAATTTCACCCGACTACACTACAAATTCCAGAAGCTGATTCTTATTTAATTACCGAAGCATTACGTGGTTTTGGAGCTATTTTAAGGAATTCATCCGGGCATGCCTTTATGAAAGATTATGATAAAAGAGGTGAACTTGCCCCAAGGGATATAGTGGCTCGCGCTATAGACGATCAACTTAAAAAAAGAGGAGACAAAGCAGTCTTTTTAGATGCATCCAGTCTTGAGTCTTCTGTATTATTGGAACACTTCCCAAACATTGCCAAAGAATGCGCAAAATACGGTTTAGATATCACTAAAGATTATATTCCAGTAGTCCCTGCTGCTCATTATTTGTGTGGAGGCATACGGGTTGATGAATTTGGTCAAAGTTCAATAAAACACCTTTATGGCATAGGTGAGACTGCATGTACTGGTGTTCACGGGGCAAATCGGTTAGCGTCGAACAGTTTGCTTGAAGCATTGCATTATGCGGACACCGCTGTAAGCCATGCTTTAAAACAATTTGACAACCTTGATTTTGAAACGCGTATACCCGATTGGAATGTCGAGGGTACTTTCAATAATAAAGAGTGGATTTTAGTGTCTCACAACCGTGAAGAGCTTCAACAAGTAATGTGGGATTATGTAGGAATTGTACGCAGTGATATGAGATTAGAAAGAGCGCTTAGGCGACAAACCCTTTTATATAATGAAGTAGAAGAGTTTTATCATAGAACCAGTTTAACTCCTGAATTACTCGAATTGCGTAATCTAATAAGTATTGCCTATTTAATCATTCAAGCTGCAATGGCAAGAAAGGAGAGTTGTGGCCTCCATTATAATGTAGATTATGAAACGTATGGGCGGCCCAGTTTAAGCGACATTTAAATATGGAAAATGTAGTCAAACCTATATGCCGGTGGGGTATAACCGGTGAGATTGGAGCTGGTAAAAGTACTGTCGCTGCCTTTATTACTCAGTTTGGTATACCAGTATTGGACCTTGACACAATAGCCAAACAATTAATGCAAAATAATGAATACCTGCGTGCTCAAATTAAAAGGGAGTTTGGGGACCATGCGTACATTGGCGATGAACTAAATAGGGGATACTTAGCCGAAAAAGCCTTTAAAAAAGGGCAAGTTGGTAGACTTAATGCGCTGGTACATCCTGCAGTATATGAAGAAGTAGCGAGACTGGAGTTAGCATTTGCCGAACAAGGTCAAAATATTATTGCTAAAGAAAGCGCATTATTACTCCAAAACGGGCGCCCCAAAGACATAGACTTTATAATTTGGGTTCAATCGAGCAGAGAAAATCGCAGAAATAGATTGTCAAAAAGACCCCATTTAACACAGACGGACCTTGAGGCGAGAATAAAGCACCAATCCTCCTTGCACCTTTCCCAACATCTTGATAAGGATCGTGATAAAGTTCTTTACAATAACGAAACTATTCAAGCACTACACAAAAAGGTATCACAGCTAACTTCACAGCTTAAAATCGAATGCGATACCCTTCTTCAATCCCGTGTGTGATAGCATAACCACCATTTGTTTCAACCACATATTTTGCTGGGGACCCGGAAGGAAGTCCTTTTTCAGAAAAGGGGGTGGTTGAATGGTATATGCTAACAATGACACTATCTGCATTCACATACATGATATCCAAGGGTAGTGGTGTATTTGCCATCCAAAAACTTAAGGGTTCTTCTTTGTCAAATATAAATAGCATCCCATGGTTTTTAGGAAGTTCTCTTACATCCATTAATCCCTGACTCCGCTCCATTACATCATCCGATATTTGCACCTCCACGCTACTAATTTGCTCCATGTCAGCATCAAGGAAATGTACTGTTTGTTCAGGAATGACTACTCGTCCGTTGTAGGTAGAAGAGTTGGGTTTTGAAGTTTTACTATCGCCACAGCTGATTAATACAATAAAAAATAAAAGTATCGTAGGGAATACTACCTTATTTAATTTCAAAAGATTGCTCATGAGTGGTTGATCCGTTGGTTATTTGAACTGTATAAGTACCTTTTTCAAGGTAACTGTTCGTTATTGGGTTCCATAGGTTCCATTTAAAGGCGTTAAATCCTGTTTGTACCTCCATAGTGGTCGAGTAAAGGGACGCTTCGTCCTGTTTAACATCTATGACGACTTCAAAAGAGCCCATTGTTTGGTTTCTTTTTCTAGATGAGGACTCCTGAACAAAAAATAATGCCTCAAAATTTGGCTCAAATGGTTCACGATAGTCTACCGATTGTGACCCCCATCTACTAGAGTAGCGCATATCACTCAGGCTGAATAAAGTCGTGGATTCGTTTATCCTAGGAACTAACTCATGAAAAGGAGTCACATCGAGTACATAAATACTACGACCATGTGTAGCCACTACCAATTCAAAATCACGGGGATGAACGACCATATCATAGGAGGCAACGTTGGGTATGTTATTAAGCAGATGCCACTCTTTTCCATCATTAAAACTTACATAGCTACCGTGATCGAGCCCTGCGTATAAAATTTGTGGTTGGATAGGGTCTTGTACCACAATATTGACAACATCATCCGGTAAGTTACCCTTAACTGATACCCAAGTTTCACCAAAATCAGTAGTTTTATACACATAGGTTACAAATTCGTCAAATCGATATCCATTTAATGAAACATAAGCTGTTGAGGCGTCATGAGATGAGGCATGCATCTCTGAAATCCAACGGTAGGCGGGTAGACCTTCGCTCACATCTATCCATGTAGCACCCCCATCCGTGGTACGTTGAACTTTTCCGTCATCGGTTCCAATCCAAATAATTTCAAAAGAGAGGGGGGACTCAGCAATAGTAGTAATGGTGGAAAAAGGAACATCTCCATTGGGTAGGTTATAACTTAGATCTGGACTAATTGCCTTCCAGTTTTTTCCTTCATCAAACGACCGATTTAAGCGTTGTGAGCCAAAATATACAATATCAGGATTATGATGACTGAGCTCAACGGGTGTATTCCAATTGTAGCGGTACCGCTGTTCACCCACTTCGTGGCGTGGGGTTATTCGATATGAGGTTCCGTCACTTAGATCTCTTCGAACATAGTTACCATATTGAAATCCCACGTAAACTATGTCGCTATTTTCTGGATGTGGGTTGACGTGCATGCCATCTCCACCATAAAGACGCTCCCAGGGTTGTTCTCTGTTTGGTGTGGACTTGGAGGAGCCTTTCCATGTACCATTGTCCTGCAAGCCACCGTAGATGTTATAAGGTGTATCCATATCTACATTCACGGTATAAAATTGACCCACTGGAGCTACGTTATGGTGAATGAAGTTTTCCCCGCCATCTTTACTTTCATATAAGCCACCATCATTACCCAGCAAAAGATGCTCTCCGTCTTTGGGGTTTATCCATAAAGCTTGATGATCTACATGGATACGTTGATTTTCGGCTATGGGCGACCAGTTCTTACCAGCATCGGTTGATTTTAACATTGGAACACCCATTATATAAAGCGTGTTAGCATCGCTAGGATCTACTCGAATCTCACCAAAATAATATCCATACGTAAAATAAACGTTGTCTAATGCTATGTCATGTGTTTTTTCCCATGATTCCCCACCATTATCGGTTTTATAGACTTCAGCGCCAATAACTTCAGTGTCAAAAAGGTCTGCATTAGCATCACCTAAATAGTCTGCTAGGGCACTAGGGGGGTATTTGCTAGCTCTTATGTCTTCCTTAACAACTAGAGCAGTATACTTAGTTGGAAAACCATTACGTCGTAAAAATTGATTGAGTTCTTCATTATCTAGTGATAAAAAATCTATTGTATTCATGTCCCGAAACGCATCAGCCAGTAATCCCCTGTTTCCTTCATCATTAGACTCGACTTTACGAACGTCTTGATTATCGATTAGAGCATAGATACGATCAGGATTATCTGCACTTATACTCAGACCAATTCTTCCTAAAGTTGTGCCAGTTGGTAGGCCATCCGATGCTAATTCCCAGTTATTTCCTCCATCTTTGGAATGATAAACCGCAGAACCGGCACCGCTCTCCACAAAATTCCAGGCTTCTCTAGAGCGTTCCCAAGTAGCGGCCCACAATAAATCTGGATTATCGGGGTGAATAATTAGGTCAATCACTCCAGTGCTATCATTAATGAAAAGAGTTTTTTCCCAAGTTTGTCCACCATCTTTGGTCAAATATACCCCCCGTTCCTCATTTTTCGAGTACAATGCACCCATACTACCTACCCATACAACATCTGGATTTTCGGGATGAATGATAATTCTACCAATATGCTGTGTGCCTTCTAAGCCCATGAGTATCCAAGTATTTCCTGCATCAGTTGTTTTATAGACTCCGGTACCTGCATAGGTACTACGGCTCGAATTATTTTCTCCAGTACCAGCCCACAAGATGTTTGAGTTAGAATTCGAAATAGCTATGTCACCTATTCCCATGGCGCCGCCTTGGTTGTCAAATACGGGTTGCATAGTAGCTCCTCCATTGATGGTCTTAAATATACCGGCCGAACCGAAGCCCACGTAAAAAATCCTCGACGTATCTGGATGCACAGCAATGTCAGATACCCGGCCACTCATGGTAACTGGACCGACATTACGAATAGGGTAGGAGTGCAATATTGATTGTTCTCTGTGCTCATTGCGTTCTTGCACACTGTTCATAAGTTTTTCGGTGCTTGTAGCATCCGGTTTGGTAAGCTGAGCTTGTAATGGGAGGGTGAGAAAAATTACTGCTGTTAAACAAAGACCTGTAATCTTCATAATAATCAATAGTTGTTGTAAGGTTGATTGAAAAGAAACGTGAACTACTTTGTGGGATTGCTCATGAGTATGTTAGTACCATCTATCATGCTCATGTATCTTCTATTTTTAGTTGGCATAGTTGTATGCATTGTTATCTGACTAAAGTATAAAGTAATAGACATTACTACAAAAAAGGAACCACATTATTTTGAGGAACCAAGGTGCATTATTCTACAGAGTGCACTTTATAATTCTACTGAAATTGAAATTGACGCCATTTTAACCTATCTTAGTAGTCTTAGTGGGCGCCGAGAGGTTCCCGCTTTTTTTATTTTTTATAACTATAGTTAAAGCAAAAGTTTACTCAGTACAAATAGCATGGAAACCAGCACGGAAAAAATCTTCGAATTAGCACAGCAATGTGCTTCCTCGCACGGCGTGTTTGTGGTAGATGTGGAAATCAAACACACTACGCCCATGGAGTTGTGGATTTATCTCGACAAAGAAGAGGAGGATTTATCCATTGATGTTTGTTCTAAAATAAGCCGTGAATTAGGCTTTTTACTTGAGGCATTTGATGTAGAACTAGGTCGCTATCGGCTCAATGTTTCCTCACCTGGGTTAAGTAGACCTTTGAGTGATATTCGTCAATATCCCAAGAACGTAGGTCGTACCTGCAGAGTGCGATATCGAAAAGACAATGAAGAAGTTGATAAAGTCATGGGGCAATTAAAGGATGTTGACTCCATGAACATTCAACTAATCGTTGAAGATGATACCATAGTAATTCCCTTCGCTCACATTATTGAAGCCAAAATTATCCCTACAATCTAACTTTAAATTTCACCTCAATGCAGCCTGATTTTTCTAAACAAATTATTTCCTCTTTTGCTGAAATAGCAAAGGAAAAAGGTATTGATCGAGATCTTCTGTTAACCATATTGGAAGATGTATTTAGAACAATGATTCGAAAGAAATACGAAACGGATGACGCGTTTTCGGTGATTTTGAATGCGGATAGAGGAGAAATTCAGATTCTGCATGTACAGGAAGTTGTACCCTCCGAAGAATTAGCGGATCCAGTTGGTGAAATATCTTTAGAAGATGCCCAAAAAATTGATCCTGACATCGAATTATACGATGAGTTAGCTCAGGAAGTTAACATTTTGGATTTTGGTCGCAGAGCGGTGAATATGGCTCGTCAACAGTTAGCGCAACGCATCCGTGAAATTGAGAAAGACAATATCTATGAAGATTATACCGATCGAGTAGGCGAAATCATTCTGGGTGATGTATATCAGGTGCGACATAATAAAGATATTCTTGTGAATCATAATGGGGTTGAACTCTTACTACCTCGAAATGAACAAATTTATAAAGACCGATACCGGAAAGGGGACACCATTCGTGCAGTTGTAACGGGTGTGCATATGAAAAATGGTAACCCAACCGTAATAATTTCTAGGACTTCTGAACTCTTTTTAGAACGTTTATTTGAAAATGAGATACCTGAAGTATTTGACGGTATTATCGACTTAGTCAAAGTAGCCCGAGCCCCTGGAGATCGTTCCAAAGTGGCTGTTCAGTCACATGATGAGCGAATCGATCCCGTTGGCGCTTGTGTTGGCATGAAAGGAATTCGAATTCATGCGATTGTTCGAGAATTACAGAATGAGAATATTGATGTAATCAATTACACCAAAGATCGAGTTGAATTCATTAAGAGAGCACTTCAACCTGCTGACGTGATGAAAGTTGAGTTAGACGAAAAGGGAGAAAAGGCTAGTGTTTTAGTACCTGCTGATCAGGTTTCTAAAGCTATTGGTAAAGGGGGTGTTAACATTCGACTTGCTTCAAAATTATCGGAATGTGAAATTGATGTTTATCGAGAAGTAGAAGAAGAGGATGATATCGATTTAGCTGAGTTCACGGATGATTTTGGTGATGAAACCATTCAACTTCTTTTTTCAATTGGTTGTGATACGGCTCGTGCGGTGTTGGAACTGAGTGCCGATGAAATTGTTAGTCGAACCAACGATGAAATAGATGAAGCATTGGCTCGTAAAATTATTGAAGTCATTGCCTACGAATTTGAGGATTAGAATTATACAATTCAATCATAAATTGGTAGTTTAGACCGTATACAAAACACTTATACATGCCCATAAATAGACCCAAACCGTTATTCAAAGTAGCTTCAGAATTCAATGTATCTACTCAATCCATCGTAGATACATTAGAAGACAAAGGACTTACTGCCTCCAATCGTCCAAACTTTAAGATTACACCTGACATGTATGTTGTCTTAGAGCAGGTTTATGGGGAAGATAAAGCCAAAAGCGCAGATCATGAACGTGCTAAAGAAGCTTACGAGTCTAGACGCAATCAAATGATGAATCAGCGTAATGACAGTGTTACGGTAGATCAATTTTTGGAGCCATTAGAAGACGAAGATCCAGAAGATAAAACTCCTACAGCCTCAATTGAAGAGGATCTGCTTGGTAGACTTGAACCCATGGATGAGGATTCCGCTCCTCGCCAAGCAGAGGTAACTGAAGAAACCTCTCGCGAACTTCATATTGCTGAAGATAAAGTTGAAGTTGATGTAGAGCCACCTACTGAAAAAAACGAACCAGTAGAGAGCGTTACTGAGGTTGTAGAAGAAAAAATAACAAGCTCCTCGGCCTCTAAAAATTCTGATTACGAAGGTGCATCTAATGAGCTAAAAGAAACTAATGAGGCTCAAAAGCAGACTTCTGAATCTAAAACGACTTTAGCTAGTGCATTAACCGAGCAAACTACTGAATCCAATAGTGAAGATGCATCCAAAGAGGGTAAGGATGAACAGACATTAGTCGAAGCAAAACAAGACGATGAGGAAATGGCTGAGGAGACTACTTCGCCTCAGAAACCAACATCGGAAATAGAGAGTGAAGAAGACATCATTCGAGGGCGTGCTGGTAAACTAAAAGGAACAAAAGTATTAGGTAAAGCTGCATTTACTAGTGATATAAGTTCTGATGGACTACCTAGAAAGAAGAGAAAGCGCAAAAAGGACCGACCTGATACACCAGCAGGTACCCAAGAAAAATCTACCACCAAACCAACAGTAACTACTAAGAAGAAGTCGAAAAAGAAGGTTAGTAAAAACGAAGTAGATGAGATTGATGTAGATCGTATGATGAAAGAAACGCTGAAAAAAATTCAGGGTGGTTCTACGGTCGGAAATAAAAGAGGCAAGAGAAGAAGACAGCGTAAGGAAGAAAGAGAAGAGGAATTACAGTTACTACAAGAACAAGATGAGCAAGGTAATTCAGTTATCGAGGTTACTGAGTTTATAACGGCGAATGACTTGGCAGAAGAACTTGAGGTAAGTGTGACAGATATCATTTCTGCCTGCATGAGTATTGGACTCATGATTACGATTAATCAACGTTTAGATGCCGGAACAATTGAATTAGTTTCTGAGGAATTTGGTAAAGAAGTTGTCTTTATCGATGCAGAGGAAATGGTTGAAGAGTTCGAAGAAGAAGTCGATGACGAAGCTGATTTGCAAGGTAGAGCACCCATTATAACGGTAATGGGGCATGTTGATCACGGAAAGACCTCTTTGTTAGATTATATCCGAGAAGCACGAGTCGCAGAAGGAGAAGCTGGGGGTATCACTCAGCATGTTGGAGCCTATGAGGTATTACATAACGAAAAGAAAATCACCTTCCTAGATACACCAGGTCACGAGGCGTTCACCGCTATGCGTTCACGTGGAGCACAAGCAACTGATATCGTAATTCTAGTTGTAGCTGCTGATGACTCGGTTATGCCTCAAACTATTGAAGCGATTAATCACGCGAAAGCGGCTGGCGTCCCAATGGTAGTTGCCATTAATAAAATGGACAAACCCGGTGCTTCACCAGATAAGATAAAGCAGCAATTATCCGACCATTCGGTTATTGTAGAGGACTGGGGAGGATCTATACAGTTCGCATTGGTGTCAGCCAAAACGGGTATGGGAATTGCCGATTTACTTGAAAAAGTGGTGATTGAAGCAGAATTATTGGAATTAAAGGCTAACCCCGATCGTCGTGCAGATGGCGTTGTACTCGAATCTAGATTAGACAAGGGTAAAGGTATTGTGGCAAATATCTTGGTTCAGAATGGTACATTAAGAGTGGGAGATCCATTTGTCGCTGGACCTTGTTATGGTAGAGTTCGAGCAATGGAGAACGACTTAGGTGTACGAATCACAGAAGCTGGACCCGCAACACCTGTACAGCTAACAGGATTTGATGAAATGCCTCAAGCAGGTGATAAAATACGTGTTGCAACTGACGAAAAAGCTGCAAAAGAAATAGCGAATCAACGCCAACAAATTCGTCGTGAACAAGCGCTTAGAAAAACCAAACATATGACTCTGGATGACTTATCCAGAAGAATGGCTCTAGGTGAAGTATCTGAGCTCAACATCATTATTAAAGCAGATGTAGATGGCTCAATTGAAGCTCTATCTGGTGCACTGCAAAAATTAGGAACCGAAGAAGTATCTGTGAGTATTATCCACACAGGTGCTGGTGCCATATCAGAATCGGACGTTCTTTTGGCTTCTGCATCCGATGCTATTATTATTGGTTTCCAAGTTCGACCTACCGCACAGGCTAGAAAACTTGCGGAGAATGAGGAAATCGATATACGATTATTCAGTGTAATCTATGATGCGGTGGATGAAGTACGAGATGCACTTGAAGGCCTGTTATCTCCTGAAATAAAAGAACAGATCATGGGTTCTGTAGAAGTGCGAGAGATATTCAAAGTATCAAAGGTAGGAACCATTGCAGGATGTTATGTTACTGATGGTAAAATTGACCGAAACAACCCACTCCGCATCATACGAGATGGAGTTGTCATCTATGATGGTGAAATTGGAGCTTTAAAACGTTTCAAGGAAGATGTAAAAGAGGTGAGTTCTGGTTACGAATGTGGAATCAGTATTCGGAATTATAATGACTTAAAGGTTGGAGATTCCTTTGAAAGCTATAAAATGACCGAAGAAAAACGAACCTTAGACGAATCAAATTAGCATGAGTATCCGCTTACAACGGTTAAATGAATTATTTCGTCGAGATTTAGGGGAAATTATACAGCGCAACTTCCAACCCGATGGGTGTTTCGTAACCATCACTAAAGTGCAGTTAAGCCCTGATTTATCGATAGCTAAGGTTTACTTAAGTGTTTTTTCGCCAAATCGTGATCCCAAAACAATATATTCGTATCTAGACGATCAGCAAAAGCAGATCAAATTTGAGTTAGCCTCTCGGATTCGAAATCAAGTACGAAAAATACCAGAGCTTCATTTTTATGAAGACGATACTAGCGAATACGTAGACTCTATAGAACAGCTTTTTAAAAAAATAGATAAGAAGTAAATAGGTGATTACGCTAGTTGTATGCAATGGACTGATTTTCCAATTTTTAACTCGTTAAACTTTCCGTCTAAATTTGAAGCCAAAGATACTTTAGATGGTATACTACTAGTGAATAAACCATTGGGTTGGACTAGTTTTGATGTGGTTAAATATGTTCGTTCTAGAATCCAAAGAAAAAAGGTAGGACATGCTGGGACTTTGGATCCTATGGCTGTAGGGTTGTTGGTATTGTGCTTTGGAAAAGCCACGAAAAGTATCGATCAAATTCAGTCACAGACCAAAGAATATGTTGCCCAGATTAAGTTTGGTGCTAGCACGCCAAGCTATGACGCTGAAACAGAAGTCGATGAGATAGCCGACTTTACACATATCAATGTACAAGATATTCAACGGGTTTTACTTTCTCATTTTAACGGTGAAATTCAACAAATACCACCTATGTACTCAGCGTTAAAAAGAGATGGTAAAAAGCTGTATGAATTGGCACGTAAAGGTAAAACTATTGCGTTAGAATCACGGCCTGTTCACATTTATTCAAGTCATATTCACTCATTTAAGGATGATACATTAGAACTTACTATCAGCTGCTCTAAAGGAACTTATATTCGTAGCATAGCCCATGATCTTGGAATTGCATTAGGATCACGTGCTCATCTTTGCGGGTTAAAAAGAAGTAAAATTGGTGATTTAGAAGCCGATAAAGCTTTAGAAATCAGTGTATTTGATTCTTTGATTAAATAATATTCTCTTTAATTTTTTTGAATGTATGACAGAGATTTGCTACATCGATGACATCCTTTACCAAAAGGATACAGTACTGACAGTAGGTACATTTGATGGAATACATCAAGGTCATTTGTCTCTGATGACGCGGCTTGTACAAAAGGCTAAAGAACATAAATGTAGAAGTGTAGTAGTTAGTTTTGATCCACATCCAAGAAGTATTATTCATGCGGGCGATGATGGTATCAAATTATTAACGACTCTAGAAGAACGCTCAAGGCTTTTGAGTGAAATAGGTGTAGATATTTTGTGTGTCATCCCATTCACACGAGATTTTTCTCTACAAAATTCAAAAGAATTTGTAACCAATATACTATCCGCTAAAATTGGCCTATCGTATTTCATTATAGGGTATGATCATCACTTTGGAAAGAATAGAGATGGGAATGCTCAAACCTTGCAGAAAATGTCTTCACATCTAAACTTTGAGGTTGAGATTGTGGACAAAAAAGAAATGGGTGATTTGACGATTAGTAGTACTAAGATTCGCCAATCGTTAGAGATACATGGAAATGCAATCAAAGCAGAAGAATTGTTGGGGAGGCCATATAGCTTTGAGGGTGTAGTAGTGCATGGTGACGAACGAGGTAGAACCATTGGATTCCCAACAGCGAACATTCAATTAAGTCATAGAGATAAGCTCATACCAAGAGAGGGTATCTATGCGGTTCTTGCGCAAGTAGATGACCACATATATAAAGGGATGATGAACATAGGTAATAGACCTACTTTTAATGGGCAAAATCAACGTATTGAGGTACATATATTTTCATTCAATGAACAGATTTATGGGCAAAATCTTAGAGTATTCTTAATAGATCGAATTCGTGATGAACAAAAGTTCACTAGTTCAAATGAATTAGTGACCCAGTTAAATTTAGATATGAAGAAAAGTCTAGAAATATTAGAAAAACGACATATTTAATTTTCAAGTGGCTGTTTAGATTTATTGTTCTGTTGCATAAAAAAGCGTATATTTTAAGACTAATATAGAATTGATAACATTCCAATTACATGAGCATAACCGCAGAAGAAAAAAAAGAACTTTTCACCAACTTTGGTGGTGACAGTACCAATACTGGTTCAACCGAAGGGCAAATTGCCTTATTTACCCACCGAATTAATCATCTTACAGAACACTTAAAGATTAATAAAAAAGACCATTCCTCACGAAGAGGTTTGCTTAAGTTAGTAGGTAAACGACGTCGTTTACTTAATTATTTAATGAAAAACGATATCGAAAAGTACAGAGTTCTTATAAAAGAACTTGGTATTCGTAAATAAATCGAAAGGCTCCACACAGGAGCTTTTTTTATAAATATTTTCTCTCACAAAACATCTATGTTTGTGGGATAAAGCAACAAAAGAGACAAATAATGAAAGAAGATTTTAGAAGTATTGAATTTGCACCAGGCAAAACACTCTCAGTCGAGACAGGTAGAATAGCAAAGCAGGCCGATGGTTCCGTTGTGGTTCGTATGGGCGACACGATGGTGTTATGTACCGCAGTAAGTGCCAAAGAACCAAAACCGGGTCAGAATTTTTTCCCTTTAACGGTAGACCACAAAGAAAGTTTTTCTGCTGCTGGACGTTTTCCTGGTGGTTTTATGAAGAGAGAAGGGAGATCAAACGAAAAAGAGATTTTATCTAGTCGATTAATTGACCGTGTCCTTCGCCCTTTATTCCCGAAAGGCTATTACAACGATACACAAATAATTAGCTCAGTAATTTCATCCGATGATGAGAATGATGGTGATGTATTAGGCGCCGTTGGTGCAAGTTTAGCACTACACCTATCCGATGTCCCTTTCGACGGCCCAATGGGTGAAGTTCGAGTTGGAAGAATTAATGGTGAGTACATCATTAATCCAACGGTTACAGAGTTAAAAGAATCCGATATTGATATGGTGGTAGGTGGTACTCGGGATTCTGTATTGATGATCGAAGGTGAAATGGATGAGATTTCTGAAATTGAAATGCTCGAAGCCATTAAAGTAGCCCATGCATCTATAGCTAAATTATGCGATTTCCAAGATGACTTACGTAAAGAATTAGGTAAAGAAAAACGTGAGTTTATACCTGCTAAAGCAGATGAAACAGTTGAGTCAGAAGTTAAAACATTAGCAGAAGAAAAAATGAAGGCGGTCATCGGAATTGGTCTTGGTAAAGAGGAGTACAATGCCAAGATCAAAGAAATTAAAGATACAGCCATTGCTACCCTTGAAGAACAAGAAAAAGATGAAGCATTCATCTCAGAAGCAAAAGGATTGTTGAGTCAGATTGAGAAAGATGAACTTCGGAACATGATTTTAACTCAAAAAAGACGTATCGATGGACGATCGCCAGTAGATATTAGAGATATCTGGACTCAAGTTGGTTACATCCCTCGTGCACATGGTTCTTCTATCTTTACCAGAGGCGAGACTCAAGCTCTTGTGTCCGTTACCTTGGGAACAAAAAGAGATGAACAAAATGTAGATACTCTTTTTGATCAGGAAGCAAAAAAGTTTATGCTTCATTACAACTTTCCTCCTTACTCTGTAGGAGAAGCCGGTTTTATGCGAGGCCCTGGACGACGAGAGATTGGACATGGACACCTTGCAGAACGAGCATTACGGAAAATGATGCCTAGTTTTGATGAGTTTAGCTACGTTGTACGTGTAATCTCTGATATTACAGAATCCAATGGCTCATCTTCTATGGCTTCTGTATGTGGAGGCTCATTAGCATTGATGGACGCAGGTGTTCCCCTTAGAAAACCAGTAGCCGGAATCGCCATGGGTATGATTGTCGGTGAAGAACATACTGTTGTATTATCTGATATTCGTGGTGAAGAGGATTTCATGGGTGATATGGATTTTAAAACCGCAGGTTCTGTTGATGGTATAACCGCCTGTCAAATGGATATGAAAGTTCAAGGTATTAGTTTTGAGATAATTGAGGAAGCCTTAGAACAAGCTCGAGTTGGACGACTACATATCCTTGAAAGAATGGCAGAGAGTATCTCTGTTGCACGTACAGAACTCTCGCAGTATGCTCCACAATTCCTAAA
>CALKOA010000140.1 GCA_938091655.1 uncultured Balneolaceae bacterium
GCTCGTTCGCCTATTTCGGTCCAAGCTACGAGCAACCCATCGCCAAAGGAGCTAAGTTGAGGGAACCCACCGCTTCTAGAAGCTTCCATTTCATCTAAAATGAGGGCTTGTACGATAGTTCCGTTTCGCATTACCTGCTTAATGTGCAATTTGGCTGCATCTTCGTGTCGTTCAACGTAGCTGACCCAAGCCGACTGTTCATTATGCATTACAATGTCCACACGGCCTAAAGACTGGTTTTCCGATAGTAAAATAGCCTCATCAAAGTTTTTTCCATAATCATCGGAGAATGCAAGTTTAACACGAGGAACATTATCTGCTCCAGTAAACCATAAAGCAGCTGTAACGCCGGAATGGAAAGCAAGTTGGGGACCATTGACTGGGCAGGCTGCGATTTGCCAACCATCATTATGTACCGTATTGGGCGTATCCCAAACACCATTTTCATATCTAGAGACGTAGAGATCACGTATCTCGTCACTGCTCCTATTCCGGTAGGCGGCTATTAAGCCACGGTCTGTTCTTACTAAAGATGTATTGCAACAGTCACAAACAGCATTGTCGATTAGATGCGATTCAATAATTTCACCATCCCTACCTAGTAATGCACCTCTAAGTGTCATGGCAGTGGCTAATTTTGAATCTAAATGATTGGAATCCATAAAATGTCCACCATGATCCATACCATCATGATCCATGCCACCTGTATTTCGGCCGTCTAACCAGATTGCATAAAATGTAGAGCTATCCATAGGTTGCATACTTACGAATCCATGTTCTGTATTGGTATTATCGGTATGGGGCACAAAAGCTGCATGTTCAAATTCTACCTGTCCATTCTGTCCGTTGGACGGATCAGTTATTTGGCTCTGAAATTTATCTTGTATGGGTTGAATTGTTACGTGATATGAATAGGGTGATCCAGGCACTTTATCTAACCAATGAGCGGCCACAGGAGCGCCGTTTAACCCAATTACGGATGGAAAATCAGCCCAGTTGACAAACCAATCATCCGATTTTGCCACTGAAGTATAAGAAGACCACTCAAGGCCGTCGGTATAATCTGGATTACTCGGCGGTGTTAAGGTAGCTATACGTAGCTCGGCTACCTCATTTATCTTGTGGATCCAACTCATGTGAACGGTACCTGTATTATCAGTAAATAGACGCGGAAAGGTACTGTTTAGGGAACTGGGGTTGTCAATAGATACCTGTTCTATAGAAGTATTAGAACAGCCCCAGAAGCTCATTAGAAGTATATTTAAAAGGCCAATATGGCTGTAGCGTTTGAACATTTTCATAGAGAGAATCTCCGTTTGTTTAAGTAAGAATTTATATTCGTTCAATGGTCTCTCCACAACGAAGCATCATTGCTCCATAGTAGGGATTGTTAATTTCTTCATCTTGGCTTAACCAAAAAGCACCTTTACCTTCATTTGCCATTGGACAAAATTGAACAAACAGTACATCATCATGATCAAACTCTTTTATAAAATCAATGTAAAGTCGTGAAAATGCAACAAAATTAGTCCGAGAATTTGTAACATCGGTCGAACCAGCAAGTTTTTGAGCTGTTTGGGATAGAAGCTCTAAAGCTGTACGGTCTACTGTTATTTCTGATACCCAACTTTTTATCAGACTTGACAGGTTGTTCATTTTCCCTGTAATAGCATTAAAGTCACCTGCAATGAGTCCGTCTTTAATTTCAAGATAAAGCGTTATGGAAGAATCTATTTCAGCACTCTGCGGTATAGTAGAGTAGGAGGCACTTCGGTTTGTGCTGGTATGAGTTGACATATCTATTTCTGCAGGGATATTGATTTCCGTTGTTGCATCATTATGGCCATGTTGAGTCATGTTATCTAAGCCTTTTAATTGGGAAGCAGCGTCAATGACAAAGGTGCCCGCACTCACGATCAAATCTCCTTTATTTAATCCAGAATGAACCACCACAATTTCTCCTATTTCAGGGCCTAAATGAATAGGTCGCAACTCATAAAAAGATCCAGCATCTGTTTCCACTACTAAGTACACAAAGCTACGTTCACCCGTCCATAGAACAGCAGATTTTGGAATATACATTCCCTTGGACGAGTTATACGGTACTACCAAATTACCCGATAACAGTTGATTGGGGCGTAATTTTAGATCGTTATTTTCCAGTGTAATTCGGACTTTAGCCGTGAATAGCTTTGGATCTAGTTGAGGATCTATATATTCGATCAAACCTCTCATAGCAGCTCCGTTACTATTGGCATGTACTTTATGAAATAATTTCCATTGAATTTCTTGTCCGGTCTGGAGGTAGGGCAGCTGATGTTCGTAGGCATCTAACACAAGCCATACTTTACGATGATCATTGATAGAAAATAACACTTCACCCTGATTTATATACTGCTCTGGTAGTACGTTAAGGCCGTGCACATAGCCACTAGCTGGTGCCCTGAGTTCGATGTTAATTATAGGTTTTTTTGTCTGTTTTATCTTTGAAATATCCTCTTCACTAAAACCTAAGCGTTCTAGTTTAGTTTGTGCAGACTCAATCAAATTGACCCTTGAGGGATTATTTTCAATAAGTGTGAGAAATTCCTGCTGGGCGGTAATCATTTGTGGAGAGTACAGAGTAGCCACAACCTGTTCCTTTTCAACATATGCCCCTTCAAAATTCACAAAAAGTTGTTCAATCCTTCCTTCAATATAGGTGGACATTCGTACCGATTTTGTAGGATCTAATTCTATTTTTCCGGGCAATTGTATCTCGAGATTGACTAAACCAGATTCAACTTGAACGGTTTGTAGGCCCATATTTTCATTCACAGAACGGCTTAGGTATAACGAATTTGTATGTCCTAGCGATGTTTGTACACTGTCAGTGGCGGTATTTTGGTCAAGAATTAAATCCATTCCACAAATAGGGCAATTTCCAGGTTCTGACTGCCGAACCTCAGGGTGCATACTACAATAATAGGTCTCAATCGATTCAGAATGATCATGGAATTCTGCATCGTGATTCTCCTTCATATTATTTGGCATGGGCGCATCAGCTTCTCCACAAGCTTGAAAAGTAAGGAAGACAAAAAAGAGTAGGTAGCTTAGGTATTTTTGTTTCTTCATAAGTATAAAGTTGAGATTATATTATTTGTTAAGTTCTATTGATAGCGGACTCAGTACACTTTGAGCCATCATTTTGGTTATAAATTCATTCTCCTGATGTTGGAGTAATTCAGTTTTGAGGCGTAGTTTTCTATTTAAATACTCAAAATATCTACTTAAGTCTCCTTGTTCTGCCTCAATAGCTTGTTGCTCCAAAGAAAGTAATTCGTCTATAATGGCCATTTGATCAGCTATTTTGGTTTGTTGTATTTCATTAATCTCGAGGCTAGTATTCCATTCTTCAAGTGCCGTCTTTACTTCAATTAGGTGCGCTTGTAAGCGGTAATTGCTAACGGATAATTCAGATGCTTTCGATTGAATAGCTGCACTTTTTCTCTTTTGGGCTATTGGAAGACTAAATGAAATTTTTGCAAGAACAGCATCTTTACCATTATTTTGAATGCCAATTTGGCCAGGTTTTTCTGCAATACTTATATAGTCTATCCCGACACCAAGGCTTGGATAGCGACTTAATTCAGTTAAGTGTAATTCCATTTTTTTTGATGCTACTATAGCTTGTAATTTCTGTATCCCGGGACTGTTTAGCTGATGATTTGCAGTAAAAACATCGTCCATGGAAGTCCCATTTTGGGTCGTTGGAGAGGACCATTCAGCTTGGAATTCAAAGCCATCAAAGTCATAAACTATTTTAACATTAGTTTCCAGTCTATCTGGATAGATCAGTGAATCAGTGATGGGCGCATTTCGGAGCCTATTAAAATTTCGTATATGTTGAGATCTAACCAAAAAAGCCTCTTCTCGCTGCTGATCGAGTGTTTTCTCTTGCAGTTCAATCTCTAAAATCTTTCTGTTGGTTGAGTAGCCTTCACTATTGAATGTGGTGAGTAGTTGAGTTAACTCACTTAAGACATCTAATTGTTGGTCTAAAAACTTAATTCTCATCGTTTCCGTATAGATAGAAGCCCATTCTTTATCCATTTCGAGAAAATGACGCTCAACCTCCTCAAGATACCCGAATTCCCTAGCTTCAATAAGTGCTTCAAGAGTCAATCGTTGAAGGTTCAGTGAATTAGGAAAAGGTATACTCTGGTTCAATGATATCCGGGCCGTCTGGGCACCTAAGGCTGTTTCTATAGGAGCAGCGAATACTCCGATTGAAACAGTAGGATCCATGAGCCCGATAGAACGTGCTTGAAATTCTGATGTGGCAATTTCATTCCATTTTGACAACAGATTAGGATGACCATTAAGAGCTTCTAGTTTATATGTATTCAAGGTATTCTGCGCTTGGAGACTAGATTTAGGCATAATTCCAATTCCAACTATACCTAGCAAACACACAATGAATAGAGCAGGGGGTGGGGTTTTCCTTTGTGATCTCTCCTGTGTGAAAGTATAGTTCTTTAATGAATTAGTAACTCTTCGTTCTTCTCTCCAAACAAATAAGAGTGGTACTACAAAAAGCGTGATTATTTGGACAAACATACCTCCTAATGTAGGAATAGCCATTGGAACCATAATCTCCGATCCTTTACCCATAGAACTAAATAAAGGTAGCAAAGCGAAAATAGTGGTTGCGGTGGTCAACATGGTGGGTCTAATTCGTTTAGTAGCTGCTTCAACCCCTACATTCCTAAGATGTTGAATATGTGTTGCTACTAGCTCACGCTCATTAGCCATTTGCTCCAACTCATGTTGGTCTTCTTGGTGGAACTCTTTAAATCGTTGTTGTAAATAAGTGGCCATCACAACTCCACCATCTGTAGCAATTCCAAATAAAGCTAAAAAGCCAACCCAAACGGCAATACTCAAAGCAACCGCCTCAATACCCAAAAGTTCTTGCAGGCTATTAAAACCAAAAAAGGAAACACTACTGAAAAAATCACTAGCGAAGAATCCCAATAAAATAAAGCCACCTGCCCAAGCCACGAATATTCCACTAAAAATCATCAGGCTTACAGCAACTGACTTAAATTGGAAGTATAGGATAAGAAAGATGATAACGAGCGTTAGTGGGACGAGTACTTTAAGTCGTTTTTCAGCTCGAAGCTGGTTTTCGAAGTTACCTTTGAAACTTAATTGAATGCCATCAGGTATGCTAATGGTCCCTAGTGCAATCTGTTCATTTATTTCATCGTCAATTTTTGAAATGGCGTCCACATATTCGACTCCCTTGATTACATCAAATGACACGTAGGAAACTTTAAACGATTGTTCACTTTTTATAGCCTGTGGTCCCAACCGGAATTCAACTTTCGCTAACTCGTGTAATGGTACTCGTGCTCCCTGAGGGGTATCTACGCGAAGATTTTTAATACTCTCAGGACTTTGGCGCACATCTTTAGCGAATCTCAAACGAATACTAAATCGTTCTCTTCCCAAAATTACAGTCCCGGTTTCTTTACCTGCTAGGGCAACTTGAGACCAAGATTGAGCTTCTGTAACGCTCATCCCATAACGGGCTAGTTTTTCGCGATCCCATTCAATCTCGATATATGGTTTACTGGCATTGCGTTCGGCAAATACTGTGGCAGAATTCACATAATCAAGCTTTGTCAATACTTTCTCGAGCTGTCTGCCAACTTCTTGAATCTCAGCTATATCTTCACCTTGAATTCGTATTCCAACCGGAGCTCGTAAGCCCGTTTGGAGCATTAAAAGTCTTGTTTCAATAGGTTGTAGCTTTGGTGCTGAGGTAATTGCTGGATGTTGGGTTTGCCGGACAATTTCATTCCAAATATCATCGGGTGATTTTATGTGTTCGCGCCATTGGCGAGTTCTATTCCCCGAAATATCATAGCTATATTCTGATTTGTAGGTGATGATGTTTTCGAACATACTAATTGGCGCGGGGTCGAGAGCTGATTCGACTCGCCCTAATTTCCCTACAACTTTTTCGACTTCTGGTATGTCTGCAACTGCTCGATCCAAAAATTGAAGTATGGCTACGTTTTGTTCGACACCTGCACTAGGTGTTGTGGTAGGCATAAACAAAAACGCCCCTTCGTCTAAACTTGGCATAAACTCAGTAGCTAAACCAGGATACTCTTGATCCAGTGTTGACCACCAATCTGTTTTACTTATATCAATCCCAATTACCTGGGCTAGGGAGGTAGGAATAACACTTATTTTAGCAAAACCCAACCAAATAAAGAGGCCAAAAAGTACAAGTCCGATAGGAAGACTAATAAAGGTTTTTTTGTTAGAAAAAGACCAAGCTAACCAAGTGGGATAATAAGTGATGATCGAAAGAACACTACCTATTAGTACCAGTAATAATCCACTTATAAATATCCATTGAAGTAGTACAGATACTTCAGGTCCTAGCGGTAGCCATGAACGAGTTAAGTATCCAAGGACTAGCAGGATAATGAGTATTAAGGAGGTATCATGAAAGTGCTTGTAATTAATCCCATTTACGAGTTTAGTTAGCTTGCGATCGGTAGTGATTTGTTGTATTGGATTAACGATATATCTGTAAAAAAAACTATTGGGGTTGTTTTTTTGGGCGTTAATTCGTGATTCTAGCTGTCCAAATAAGAGATAGGCTAAAACGGGCAAAAGAAATAATGCAACCAAAATAGAAGCGGCTAGTACAAACGTTTTGGTATATGCCAGTGGCTGAAATAACTTACCTTCTGCATTAATCATCAAGAATACAGGAAGAAAGCTTACAATAGTAGTTGTTATAGCTGTTATAATAGCGCCGGCAACTTCTTTTGTAGCTGAAACTACAAGCTGGAGACGTTTCTCTAAAAAGTGTAAACCGCTCGAATGTTCAGGGCTTAGTAGATCATCATTATCTTCTTGGTCAATGTGCTGGATAATGGTATCGGTCAGGATAACTCCCATATCAACTACCGTTCCTATGGCAATGGCAATTCCCGATAAAGCCACGATGTTGGCATCAACCCCTCCTAATTTCATAGCAATAAAGGTCAATAAAACGGATATCGGCAGCATTAATGAAATTAGTAAAGCAATACGTAGGCGGCGTAAAATGAGTAATACTATGGCGATTGTGATCAGAATTTGAAGCCACAAAGCGGATTCAAGAGTTAGAATAGTTTCCTCAATTAGTTCAGAACGGTCATAAAAAGGAATAATTTTTAATTGGGATATTTCACCCGTGGTTAACACTCTTTTGGGTAAAGAGGGTGATAATTCGTCGATTTTTTGTTGTACGGCTTCTATTACTTTTTTAGGATTAGCTCCATATTGAGCAACAACTACCCCGCCTACAGTTTCTTTTCCTGAAACATCTAAAACACCACGTCTGTCGGCTGGTCCATAGGTTATATTGGCAATATCTTTTAAGTATAGAGGCGTTTGTTCAACTACTCGTACGGGGATCAACGCTAAATCGTTTAGATCCTCGATGCTGCCATTCCCACGAAGTAAATACTCAACTTGATTGTATTCAAGCGTTCGTAATCCACCTTCTGCCTGGGCTTTGTTGAGTGCATTTAAAACATCTTTTGTACTAAGCTGATATTGTTCCAAAAGGGTGGGATGTATATCAACCTGAAATTCTTTAACAAATCCTCCTATGGAAGCAACTTCAGAAACCCCCGGAACAGAGGATAGGCTTGGTTTTATATAGTAATCTTGGAGTGTTCGACGTTCATCCAAATCCCAGCCACCTACTTCTTCTCCTGAGTCATCCACTCCCTCTAAATAGTACCAAAATATTTGACCAAGGCCGGTTGCGTCTGGTCCAAGGGCGGGCTTTGCATTTTCGGGTAAAAAGCCTGATGGCAATGAGTTTATTTTTTCAATTATTCGGCTTCTACTCCAGTAAAAGTCTACATCCTCGTCAAAGATTATATAGAGAGTAGAACGACCAGTTATAGATAAACCCCTAACGTCCTTTACACCCGGCAGAGTTAAGAAATAATTGCTAAGGGGGTACGTTATCTGGTCTTCAATATCCTCGGGTGATTGTCCTTGCCACTCGGTGTACACAATCTGTTGATTTTCACCCAAATCGGGAATGGCATCTACAGGGATACTGTCAGATTCAAACGACAGATTCCAGTTGAAAGGTGCCACTGATAAGCCCCAAAATAGCAGTAATAAAAAGATTCCTAAGGGTAATAGAGGTTGTTCTAATGCAAACCGATAAAAACGATTGAACATGTGTGATGTATTAGAAGTTGAACTTTAACTACGTCTTGCAGAGCGGATAGAATGCTGCTAAACGCTAGGGTTCAGAACGATAGAGTGATGATTCTATCGTTTTTTGGAACTTCTAACAACCTATAATAGCCAACTTTCGAACAAGCTAAAGTAGGAAGGGTGTGGGATAAGAGTTACCCAAGTAATTGGACGGACAGTATGTGATTTATGCGAAAGAGCTGTAATGATAGTGAAAATGGGCCCTGGAACACCTTTTGTTGGGGAAATATGAAGTGATGTACCTTCCTTTCCGGCATTATAGGAACATTCACAAAGGTGAGTAGTTGAACATTCAGCATTATTATTAGTACAACAATCAAGATCAGATGATGTTTGTTCAGAATCAGTCTTACTATGTGTATGAGGGTTGCTCGATGCTTTATGACTAGTTTTCTGCGTTAGATCGTTTTCAGCATCCTTCAGGTAACCCGAATTTGTTATGGGTACTTTTTTATCTATTGAATCGTGATTTGAATCAGCGTCAACTACCTCAGAGTAAGATTCAGCCGTGAATGTACTAACACTAATATCGGTCTGCAGATCCGTACTTATTTGCCCCTGGTGATGACATGCGAAAACACTACCACTGGAAATAATAAAAAAGACAAACAGGGCGTAAAGATAATTGAATAAAAATCTTATGTCCTGACCGAATACGATATGTTTTTTATTGAGTAACACACGATTAATATAATCAAAAATTAGTTAATAATGGTTAGTTCAGACTCAGACGACACTGCATAATGTGCATATGTAGTAATTATGCTGTAAAAATTCGATTTTCAAATAATCAAAGATTGTTTTTCGCATAAAATTAATAAAACCATCTATGCCATATTTAAAGACACTAACCCGAATAAGATTTCAGAATGATTAAACTCAAAGGTACCTTTATTGACGAGATTACCCATGATATTCCGAGCCAGAATTGGTCACGTGAAGATTGGGCGCGTGATTTTGATGCTATGAAAGCCGTAGGTATAGACACTGTTATTCTCATTAGAGCGGGGTACCGGCAACAGGCTACTTTTGCTTCTAAGGTGTTGAAAAAAGCCATGGATATTCTACCTTTATATACCGATTTGGTGGAGTTTTTTTTGGATGAGGCAGAGCGATGTGAGATGGATTTTTACTTTGGCCTTTATGATTCAGGTACTTACTGGGTAAATAAAGATTATCGTACCGAAATAGATATAAACAAAGACTTTTGTGACGAGGTGGTTCAACAATATGGGCACAAGAAAGCCTTTAGAGGATGGTATTTTTCGCATGAAATAGGACGGTACGAGAAAGGAGTGATGGACGTATATGAAGAAATGGCGGCATATTTGAAGAAATTAAAGCAGCAACCCATACTAATTTCACCCTATGTGCAAGGAATTAAGCAATTTGCTTATGAATCAATCACTATAGACGATCATGCACGTGAGTGGAGAGAAATTTTTAAACACTTACAAGGTAATATCGATGTAGTAGCTTTTCAGGATGGACAGGTGGGCTATGATGAGCTCTCAGAATATTTACTTATACACAAATCACTAGCCGATGAATTTGGGATTGATTCTTGGAGTAACGTAGAATCCTTTGATAGAGATATGCCTATTAAATTCCCCCCAATACCGTTTAAAAATTTACGTTTTAAAATGGAGCAGGCAGCTAAGGCAGGAATAGAACATATGATTACCTTTGAGTTTTCACATTTCATGAGCCCAAATTCTATGTATCACTCTGCCCATGGTTTGTATAAACAGTATCAAAATTGGTTGGGGGAGCAAGAAATGTCTAAGCAAGGTCACTAAATGGGTGATTTTCCAAACAAACACATGTGTATTTCCTTCATTTACCTATAATAGTAATTATTCTTTGAGTCATGTCTACAATCATCCAATTGGAGTCATTAAAATCTGAGTTAGAAACCGAACTCTATGATCGTGTGCTCCCATTTTGGGAGAAATATTCTCCAGATTATGAGAATGGGGGTTATTTTAACTGTCTAGATAGAGATGGAAAAATATATGATTCCACCAAGCATATTTGGCTGCAGGCCAGACAAGTGTGGATGTTTTCTAAACTTTATGGAACAGTTCATGCGAATCAAAAATGGTTCGACATAGCCAAATTAGGGGCTGATTTTTTAATTGATCATGCT
>CALKOA010000141.1 GCA_938091655.1 uncultured Balneolaceae bacterium
CATGAATAGCTAGCTTTGGCCTTCAAATCGTCCCGCTTTTTTGTACCTTTATCCTATGTCTAATTCCTACCGAGCCCTTACCAGAAAATACCGCCCTCAAAGCTTTGAAGACATTGTTTCTCAAGAGCATGTCAGCAGTACACTCTTGAATGCTGTACAACAAAATCGACTCTCCCATGCCTACATGTTTTGTGGGCCCCGAGGAGTAGGCAAGACCACCATGGCTAGGGTTCTGGCGCGCGTAATTAATGGAATTGATGATCGGGTTGATGGAGAAGCCCTAAACCAGACATTGAATATTATCGAAATCGATGCTGCCTCAAATAATAAGGTAGAAGACGTGCATCACCTTCGAGAAAGCGTACGAATTCCACCACAAAATGGGCGATACAAAATATTTATCATAGACGAGGTTCACATGCTCTCAAAAGCGGCATTTAATGCACTTTTGAAAACACTAGAAGAACCACCTGAGCATGCTATTTTCATATTTGCGACAACCGAGCCACATAAGGTTCTGCCAACTATATTGTCCAGAGTTCAACGCTTCGATTTCAAACGAATTTCGGTGGATGAGATTGTGCATCGCCTCGAAAAAATTACTGCTGATGAAGGCATTTCTATCGATCATGAGTCGCTCCATGTGATTGCTAAAAAAGCCGACGGTGCACTACGTGATGCCCTTGGTTTATTGGATCAAGCTATCGCATTTTGTGGGGATAATATCACCTATGAAGCTGTACTTAAGGCATTAAATGTGGTTGGTTCGGACCGTTTATTTGAATTTATGGAATGCGTGACTAAGCGGGACACTTCTGCTGGACTTCATCTCATTCATACCTTACTTCAAGAAGGCTATGATATCCAGGAATTTTTGGTCGGCTTAGTAGAGCACTTGCGTAACCTTTATGTTGCAAAACAAGGGGAGCAGATGATTTTAATTGAAGCTTCTGCAGAAACAAAAACTAAGTACTTTCATGCCGCTTCACCACTGCATCCCACTGATATTATGCGGTATCTATATCTGGTCAGCGAACAGCAAGTCAAGATAAAAGAGCTAAGTCAACCTCGTATTGCTTTTGAACTCCTGTTCTTAAAAATGGCTCATATGGAACCACTTGATGGGTTAAAAAAGCTTATCGAAGGAGTCAAAAATTTACCTACAGGCCTCGGAAAGGCTGATGCTACCCATGATACTAAGCGCACTGAAAAAGACGAAAATTTGCGAGTTGAGGTAAAGGAGGAAGTTTTACTAGAACCAGAGGCTAAAAAAGAGCCCGAACCGGTAAAAAAAAACTCCCCTAAAACAGAACTAGAAACCCCAAGAAAAAAGTCCCTGCTCGATGACTTGGACTTAGGCAGCCCTTCGCTAGAGAGTCCTTCAGAATCTAAAACTGAAAATAACCCAGAAGTATTTGACGAAAATCATGTACTCGAGCAAGGGGAAAATCCTATAGAAGAGCAGCAGCAAACTGGAACCCAAGAGACAACTAAACCAGTATTCCAGGAGAATGTAACCAAAAATTCGAGTGAAGAAAGCGAACAAAGTGGAGACTCTGAGCCTACAACCGATAAAGGGGATAGTCAAAAGCAACTCAGCTTTGATACTATAGTGGCACAATGGCCTTCATTTTTAAAAGGTCTAGAAGGCAGAATACCAAAAATATTGGAGCTTCAAGTAGAACGTGTAAAGCCCATAGACCTCAATGGTGATCAGCTCGTCTTGGAGTGTGATAATCCGCTTTCCAAGCAAATGCTGGATCAACAAGCTCGAGAGTTAAGCTTGCTTTTAAAGGAACATATTGGGGTTATGGTGCGATTACAAATAGATATAAGTACCAACAACACTACCCAGGCTAAAGAGAAAAATCCTTATGAGTTTTTTAAAGAATTAGTCCAAAAGGACCCTATTCTCAAAGATATTGTGGATAAGCTTGGTGCGGAACTAGAATATTAACAACGCGTTTAAATGAATATATTATGAATAACTTTAATATGGCCGATATGTTCGGTAAAATGCAGGAAATGCAAGAAAAAATAAAAGAGAGCCAGGCCAAATTGGAACAAATTCACGTTGAGGCAGAAGTTGGCGGGGGTATGGTCACCGTTCGTGCCAACGGGCAACGTAAAGTTATGAAGCTAGAAATTGACGAGAGTTTATTAAACGAAGGAGATAAGGAGATGCTCGAAGATTTGGTCATTGCAGGAGTTAATCAAGCTCTAGCTAAAGCCGAGGAAGCAGCGCAGACTGAAATGCAAAACGCTTACAAGGGGATGATTCCTGGCGGGAATATTCCTGGTTTTGATTTGTCAAAATTCGGCCTCTAAAACCTCCTAGGGGCTACAAATACCTAGAATTCCATCTTATTTTTATCATCTGTGCAACTCATATCAGAACACTTAGAAAAAGCCATTGAACAGCTCTCCAAACTTCCTGGAACAGGCAGAAAATCAGCTCAAAGAATAGCTATTCATTTACTCAAACAAAATGAACAGTATGCACAAAATCTAGCACAGGCTATTCTGGATCTAACGACAAAAGTATCTCGCTGTTCGATATGCGGCTCCATTAGTGATACCGATCCCTGCTCTATTTGTAGTTCACCAAAGCGTGAGATCAACACTCTTTGTGTAGTGGAAGAGTTTAATGATGTATATTTGATTGAGCGAACCAATGAATTTCAAGGCCGCTACCATGTGCTCGGTGGTATTATTTCACCTATGGATAATGTGGGGCCAGACCAACTCCGAATTAAAGAGCTTCTGGAACGGGTACGTGAGGAGTCCATACAAGAAGTTATTTTAGCCCTGAATCCAGATGCTGAAGGCGAAGCTACCTCCTATTACATCAACAAGCTTTTGCAGCCCTATGAGATTCAAGTAACCAGAATTGCCTACGGTATTCCAATGGGAACCGAATTAGAATATATTGATGAGGTGACATTGGGCAGAGCGTTTAATTCAAGAACATCTTTATAATCTGTCACAGTATTCCATCGATTCCTGTAACCTAAATCCATATAACTTATGAAAATGCGAATCCTAACCTCTATTTTTTTCCTGTATATAGGGAGCAGCTATCTTTTTGCTCAAGAGGGCCCTACTCCTAGCGTTAAAAGTGCTTATACGGCTGGTTATTGGCAGCAAGAAGTGGACTATACTATGAATATTATTGTGGATGCCCCCGCTCACCAGTTCACCGGTGAGCAGCGTATCGTCTATACTAATAATTCGCCTGATGTTATCGATAGAGTATTTTATCACCTATACTTCAATGCCTTCCAACCTGGTAGCATGATGGATGTTCGATCTCGCACCATAGAAGACCCTGATAATCGTGTTCGTGACAGAATTTTCAATCTAAGTGAGGATGAAATCGGATACCATAGAGTTCAAGGCCTGCGCCAAGATGGTCAAGAATTACGTTTTAATGTGGAAGGCACCATACTCGTAGCGCCGTTAGCTCGTCCATTATTACCCGGCGAACAAACTATCCTCGAAATGGATTTTGAGTCACAAGTACCCTTACAAATTCGCCGTAGTGGTTGGAATAATGCTGAAGGAGTGGAATTTTCAATGAGTCAATGGTATCCTAAATTAGCCGAATATGATTATAGAGGCTGGCACCCTAATCCTTATATAGGTCGAGAATTCCATGGAGTTTTTGGACGTTTTGATGTGAAAATTACCATTGATAAGACTTACGTTTTGGGTGGTACCGGTATACTGCAAAATCCAAATGAGATAGGTCATGGGTATGAGGATGAAGGAGTTCAGGTGCGTCACGAAACCAATGAATTAACCTGGCATTTTCTGGCTGATGATGTACTAGATTTTTTCTGGGGAGCCGATCCTGACTTCACCCATGTTAAGGCCCAGGTTCCAAATGGCCCAATGTTGCATTTTCTCTATCAAGAACCAGTGGTAGCCGTGAATAAAACCGATGCAGAAAATGAAGAGTATCTTGCAAATTGGAAACAACTTCCCGAATTAACGGTCCGAGCATTTGAGTATGCAAATACCCACTTCGGAAAATACCCCTATCCACAATTTACAACTATTCAAGGTGGGGATGGAGGAATGGAGTATCCTATGGGAACCTTAATCACTGGTGCTAGAAATTTACGAAGCCTTGTAGGGGTAACCGTTCATGAACTATACCATAGTTGGTATCAAAATGTGTTAGCGACCAACGAAGCCTTATACGCTTGGATGGATGAAGGCTTCACTAGCTTTGCAAGTGCTGAAACCATGCAATATTTATTTGAGGGTACGGGAAATCCTCATAGAGGGTCGATGAGTGGATATCAGCGGTTAGTGGAGTCTGGAAAAGAAGAACCTATGGCTACCCATGCGGATCACTATCATACCAATTTTGCTTATGGACGCGCCGCCTATTCTAAAGGGGCCGTGTACTTGAATCAGCTTAGATATATTATAGGTGAAGAAGCATTTCGATCAGGCATGCTAAGGTACCATGATGAATGGAAATTAAAACATCCCACCGATTTAGATTTTATTCGACTCATGGAGAAAGAATCTGGGATGATATTGGATTGGTTCCATGAATACTTTGTTCATACCACTAAAACCATTGATTATGGCATTACTTCGGTCGAGACCGTTGAAAACCAAACAGGAGTCACACAAATACAATTAGAGCGTATTGGTCTCATGCCTATGCCCTTAGATATTCAGGTTGAATATACCGACGGTTCAACAGAGGAATTTTATATTCCCATGCGAATAATGAGAGGAGAAAAACCAGCGGAACACGACCTAAAGCGGACTATTTTAGAAGACTGGCCTTGGGTAGAACCTAGCTACTCATTTACCATTGCCATGCCTATGGAAACCATTCGGTCCGTCAGTATTGATCCGACGGAGCGATTAGCCGACGTGAACACTACAAACAATGTACTTATGTTCACCCCTGAGTAATAAATCTATATAAACAGATTTCCTTGATCCTGATGTCGCCGTTGTGCTTCTTCTATTTTTGGCACTTCCGGCTTAGGAGTATGATCAATCATTTCGGGAAGAAAACGCTTGCCATACATTCTTCGAGCTATCCCGTGCAAGGCCCGCTCGCCTCGTGGAGTAATACGAACATAACCGCTTTCATCCTCAACTAGAAAGCCAAAACTACGTAAATCATTCAGAATAAGATATGATAGTTTGTCTACAACCCGTGAATGACGCTCGACATACTCACGATGAGGGGGTTCATCTTCGCTGCTATATACCAGTCCAAGTATGATGAACTCAGCCTCTGTCAATGGGTAGCCTTCGCTCCCTTTGGTTATTAGCTCATCCCATACTTTTTGCGAGTAAAATAAACCAAACCAAAATTTTCCCTCTCTAAGCAACTCATGGCTCAATGCGCAACAAAAATACTCACCTGGCATTGATTTTCGAGGTTCACCCCTACTACGATACATACTTACCATAGTAGCCAAGTCAAGCTCCCCAATATTTACTGGGTATGTAAAATGATAATTACTTCTTTTTTGCATGGCGGGTGAACGTTGTTTTCGTAGTAGTAAAATACCTTACGAATAGGCGCGTGTCAATGGGTGATTTTGACTATGGGTTTTTACCATTTTTATAAGGATATTTGTTAATATTGGTCTTAATAATTGTGGTTAAAATAACTCATCGGTTTGGTATATGATTCGGTTATCATCGTTGGCGAAAAAAATAAATTGAACAAAGAACTAGGTGTTTATAAAACATCTATTGACGATATCATAGATTATGCCGAACCGCTTTCTAGTAGTTCAAAATTTAATTATTCCCTCTATGTTTAATTAGGTTTTATACTTTTCTCTTTTGGTTAGTTATTACTCAAAAAAAGAAAACAGCCAAAGGATGACCCCGCTATAAAATTTGATTCCTATCTATTTGATGAGCAATATCAAGCAAATCAATATATGTGAAAACGTAACCAGCTCATCAATCGCATTAACAATCATCTTGGAATTCAATTTGTTAATTCTAGAAAAGAAATCCACGACAAACGATATAAAAGGATTGTAATCGATTTCTCTCTTTTAAAGTAAATCCTTACAAAAAGCCTTCGCCCACCTTTTTTCAATACACGTCAATTACAATTGACTTAAATCTACTATGCTCATGTTAATTTTATAACTCGATTGAACTTTACAGTACTATATTCCGTTTAATTAAATGACCGCTTCGTTAGAATAAACGACTAGAATCAAGGGAAGTCTAATTTAAAAACCTTTAATCATTAAATTCATTTGAAGTACATCTCCAGTCCATACCAATCGACCCTATATCTCTTAACAAGTGCCTTATTCATGGGCATTACCATGTTACATCCCTCTCAATTATATGCACAAAACTTCGAAATAACTCTAGATGCAGCAGATGATGCCACCCTTTATGAGTCAAGTCAAGGGAATATCGCTAACAGCAAAGGGCAATATATATTCATAGGTAAAACAAATAATGGTGATTTACGTCGTTCATTACTTCGCTTCGACCTAGGTACAGAAATTCCGGCAGATGCTATAATTGATTCTGTTTTGTTACTCATATCCATGAATAAAACACAAAATGCAGCTCAAGATCTTCATATTTATCCAGTTTTAGGTGCTTGGTTCGAAGGAAGTTCAGATGCCTCCGCTAATGAAGGAAAAGGCACCTCAGCCACTAACGGTGATCCAACATGGACCTACCGCGTTTACCCTGATACGTTATGGAATAACGAAGGTGGAGATATTGGGGAAGAACTTTTGTTTGAAGGTAGCATTCAAGGCAGTGGTACTTATACGTTAAAGGGTACGGATAATTTTATCACGCTTTTTAACCAGTGGCGTAATGGTAGCATGCCTAATCATGGGGTAATGCTTATTGGAAACGAAGATTCTCAGAACCGGTCTTCAAAACGATTCGCATCTGCCCAATTTAGTGGTAGTGCAAATCGCCCTAGCTTAACAGTATACGGAACCTACAATAACAGTACGAATAATGAAGAGGAAGCTAAGCTTCAAAAAAAGACCTTTAGCCTTGCTCCAAACTATCCAAACCCTTTTAATCCATCGACCAATATAGGTTTTACACTAGCACAAGCCGAGCGTATTGAATTAACCGTCTACAATCAACTAGGAATGCCTATTCAAAAATTACTGCAAGAACATCGGAATGCAGGTACACATACCATCCAATTTGACGCTGCCAACTTACCCAGCGGATTGTACTTTTATCAGCTTAAAACATCGAATGGAATACTTACCCGCAGTATGGCCTTAATTAAATAAGCTACTTTTTTGCGGCGATCAACTCAATGGCTTGTTCTTTGGTTATATCCTCAGGCTGTTTGCCTTTAGGTAAGCCAATATTCTTTTTACCGTATTTAATGTAAGGACCATAACGGCCATTCATTATTTTAATTGGAGTCTCTGTATCGGGAAAATTACCTAAATCGTAGAGCTCTGAGCTCCCTCTTTTGGCAGATTTTTGACTTAGCAATTCTACAGCTCTATCCATTTCTACTGTAAGTACATCGTCGTCCTTTGTTAGCGACTTAAAGGTTCCATCATGCACGACATAAGGGCCATATCGGCCAACTCCTGCCTTTACCACTTTTCCATCATCCGGGTGTTCGCCTAACATACGTGGTAAAGCAAGCAATTTTAAGGCTAATTCTATGTCTACTTCTTCGGGACTCATCCCTTTAAGTAAAGAAACACGTTTCGGTTTTTTATTCTCCTCGGTTAATTCACCCAATTGAACATAAGGACCATAGCGGCCCGATAACACAAATACAGGCAGACCGGTATCTTCATCAAGTCCAACGGGCTTATCTTCTTCGGTTGACCTCTGTATGAGCTCTTCTAACTTGCTTGCTGTTAAATCACTCGGATCCATATCCAGTGGTAATGATGTCGTGATTTCCTCGCCATCCTTTTGCATTTTCGCATAAGGCCCAAAACGGCCTATAGCTACATTAATTCCTTCTAGACCTTCCAAGGGTAAATCTAACAATTTGGCTTTTTGAGGATCGATTTGATCTTCTTGGGAATCAACTTTTGATTTAAGCCCATTAACTCCTTTATAGTAGTCGTCTAAATAGGCAACCGGGTCTTGTTTTCCATTGGCTACTTCATCTAGTTTATCTTCTAAATTTGAGGTGAAATCACTATCAACCAGATCAGGAAAATGTTGCTCTAACAGAGCTGTAACCGCAAAAGCAGTAAAACTTGGAACCAATGCTTTACCTTCTTTTTTTGCATACCCACGATCTTGGATCGTAGATATAACCGCGGCATAGGTACTCGGTCTACCAACTCCACTTTTTTCGAGTTCTTTTACAAGAGTGGCCTCGGTATAGCGAGCAGGTGGTTTGGTTTCGTGCTCACTGAAAACTAGGTTTTGTAATTCGGTACGATCACCTTGCGTTAGATTGGGTAAAAACTGCTCCTGATTCTCTAACGCCGCCTCTGGATCATCACTTCCTTCAACATAGGCGCGGAAAAAACCTGGAAATAAAATTTTCTTTCCACTACTTCGAAAAGTAGCCGTTGCTTCGGTAGAAGTAGCCTCTATACTGACATTGGTAAACTCTAATTCTGCCTCAGCCATCTGAGTGGCAATGGTTCTCTTCCAGATAAGGTCATATAGTTTTAGCTCCCTATCACGTAAGCCCGACTGTTCTGGCATAACAAATCGAGAACCCGATGGACGAATAGCTTCATGAGCTTCCTGAGCACTTTTTCCTTTGGCGGTATAATTTCGAACACGTTCGAATAAATATTCTTTTCCATATTGGTCAACAATCCCTTCCCTAGCTGCCTCTATTGCCTGGCCCGATAATCTGGTAGAGTCTGTTCTCATGTAGGTTATAAACCCTTTTTCATACAACTTCTGAGCCACACTCATCGTGTCACGTGCTGAAAAACCAAACTTTCTATTGGCCTCTTGTTGAAGGGTAGAGGTGATGAACGGAGGGGCTGGGTTTCGCTTTTGAACTTTTACATCGACATCGCTTACTTTCCAATCCGCCTTCTTAAGTTGGCTTACTAGTGAGTCAGCTTGTGTCTCATCCAGCAAAACGACAGAACCCTGTTTTTTAAGCTTACCTGTATTTTCATCGAAATCTTTCCCACTAGCAACTCTTTTACTATCAACATGAGTTAAATCTGCTTTGAATTGACTTTGATCCCCCTCTTTTTGAACCATTGCTTGCAGATCATAATAGGTTCCTTTTCGGAATTTCATGCGCTCTCGTTCGCGTTGAACAATGAACTCAACTGCTACAGATTGTACCCGTCCAGCAGATAGTCCGGGTGCAATTTTCTTCCATAACAAAGGGGAAACCGTATATCCCGCTAACCGATCTAAAATACGTCTGGTTTCTTGTGCATAAACCAAATTCATGTCAATTTCACGGGTATTTTCTAAAGCATTTTGAACCGCTTCTTTGGTAATTTCTCTAAATACCATTCTCTTTACTGGTACTTTAGGTTTTAGTACCTCTAACAAATGCCAAGATATCGCCTCCCCCTCACGATCTTCATCCGTTGCTAATATAAGCTCATCTACCCCTTTCAGCTTATCCTTTAAACGTTTTACAATCTTCTTCTTATCCGGCGGGGTTACATAAATAGCAAAGTATCGGTCATCTGGATTAATACCCAAACTAGACCAACTCTCTTTTTTGTATTTAGCAGGTACCAATTTAGCCGAAGAAGGTAAATCTCTGATATGCCCCATGGACGAATCCACCTCATAGCCTTTTGGCAAATACTTACTAATAGTCTTTGTTTTTGTTGGAGATTCTACGATTACGAGTCTTTTCATGGGTCTTTTTAATGGGAATAACAGATGTAAATAATTGGGCAGTAATTAGTTTCTTATCTTAAGGAATAGATTACAAACTTTCTACCAACTCTTTTAACTCCTCGGCATGCGCTTTGGTATTCACTTTTTCAATGACTGCCAAAATAGTACCATCTGTGTCAATAACAAAGGCAGACCTTGATGGGGCTTCATAAACTTTGCCATACATCTTTTTTTCTACCATAGATTGAGTTGCTTTCGCAAAAGTGTGATCAGGGTCGGATAACAAGGTAAATGAAATACCCTGTTTATCAGCATATTTTTTATGTGAGCCACAGGTGTCTTTACTAAGGGCCATTAGATGATACCCTTTTTCAGCAAACCAAGATGCGTGTTCAGCTAAACTTGCTGTCTGTTTATCACAGCTTCCAGTGTTGTTTTTCATGTAAACTGACACAATAGCTCTGCGGTCAAGTAATGACGAGAAAGGTTGTTCTTTTTCTTGGCCATTGTTCACTGTTTTTATCATAAAATCGGTATCGATTTTGCTTCCAATCTCTATCATTAATTTTCCTCGTTCATTTATTGTATGCTGGTTGATGTATTTGCTGGTTGACCACTAGACTTGTTCTTCTTCCAAGGTGTTATGTAAACGGTTATCAAGGACAAACAGAATTATAATAACGGATAATATGGCTTCATTCGTTCACCTTTGAAAACCTTCTTTCATCCCCGTTCATTTCGGAAAATTACCGAACTAAAGGTGCTTATGACGCGTATAAAGTAGATACTTTGCAGTGGTGGCTGCTACAAGTGAGTGATCAATAACTCCTGACTGAACAAAGTCTAAAAACTGTTCAATGGGTAATAAATGCACCTGAATACGCTCGTTTCCATCAAGCTTTTGCTCGGCTACTTTTTCACAGTTCAATGCCAAAAAACTATGCGTATAATTATCTTGCATTGCCGGATTTGAACTTACTTTCCCCAATGAAATCCACTCTTTGGAAATAAAGCCAGTTTCTTCCAAGAGTTCTCGTTTGGAGGTTTCTAATGGATGTTCGCCAGGATCACATACCCCACCCGCTAGCTCTAGGGTAGGGGCTTGAAGTCCGTACCTATACTGCTCGACCAGAATCACCATCTGATCCTTCGTCAATGCCATAACGTTTATCCAATCCGGGGCTTTTAACACAGAAAAGCTTGCCCTATGCAATTCCGAAGCCAATATCATATCCCTTTGTACTAGTTCAAATATCTTTGTAACCTGCAAAGTACGTTCTTGTTCGGTATTCCAAGATTCAATGGTAAAAGTGAAATCAGTATGCATAATGATCTAGTAAAATAGGGATGAACCTAGGTGTAAGAATTGTGAAGAATCTACGGTATTCTAGCATCTATCACTGTGTTATCTCCTCCAATTAAATTTCTTTATATTAGTATATGAAAAAAATTATGTCCATCTCACCTGATTCGTTTACCAAACAAGAGGTAAAGCATCTCTGCGAGCGTATGGATCAGCTTTTTGATGAAGGATTTTATCCTCATCTCGAAATACACCGAGAATACTCCAAGCATAACCCAAGGTTACGTGGAGAAATGGCACACCCAAAAGTATTTAGATGGTACTTAATCCGCGAACTGTATCGGCTTTTAAGCAAAGGAGCCTCTATACAATTACATCAAAAAAGAACACGTATCGCACTCAATGATCCCAATCTATTATCTCATATGGATGAAGAGGAATGGGATTTTACTAAGAAAAAATTGTTTTTGTTTTCCCCTGAGCGTGTAGACCTTTCCATTAATAGGTTGCTACATTACACTGGAACTAAACCGGAACATTTTCAACGGTACATCTTGTTTACTAACTATGACATGCATGTAGAGGTCTTCAAAGACAGGTTTTCAGATGCAATAAAACCAGATAATGAAGGGGTTCAGATGCCCGCTTATCACTGGGTACAACCTAACAATGCCGGTATTAGTCTTATCAATATTGGGGTTGGCCCATCTAATGCTAAAACCATAACCGATCACATTTCGGTATTACGTCCAGATGCAATGATTATGGTGGGTCATTGCGGTGGTTTACGAAATCACCAGCAAATTGGGGATTTTGTTTTAGCAAGCGGATACTACAGGGACGACCGAGTTCTAGACGACGTTTTTCCTATTGGAAACCCTGTCATACCCAACTATTTGCTCAACAGTTATCTAAAACAAGCGCTAGACCAGCATGGTATTGAGCACAGAGTTGGAACGGTATTTACTACAGCCAATAGAAATTGGGAGTTTTCAGCCAAAGATACCGTGCAGCGTATCCACCAAAGCCGGAGCGTTGCTATAGATATGGAATCGGCAACCGTTGCTACCAATGGCTTTCGATATCGTGTCCCTCACGCTACCTTACTGAGCGTAAGTGATAAACCACTACACGGAAAGCCGAAGCTTAGTCAACAGGCTCAAGAGTTTTATAATCGTTCAAAAAAACTTCACTTAGAATTAGTCCTCGAAACCATAGAGGCGGTCAAATTACATCATCCAGAGGGGCTTCCCAATTCGAGTATTCGAGCAATAAATGAACCATTGATGGGTGGGGTTTAATGATTAACCCCTTAAGTTCTCCGATACATGGCCTCTTATCCATGTAAGTGGATCAAAAGCGCACACTAAATCCAAGTTGAACACTGCGCCCTGCTGCCGAGATTCCAGAACTGTAGGGTCGATATCGCTGATCAGTAAGATTTTCTATTTTTAGAAGTATATTCCCCCAATCAGTAAACTCGTATTTTCCAACTAGATTCCACACCCCCCACGAAGGCGCATAAGCTAAACCCTCTGCGTCCAATGCATACAGCTCTGTTTTTTCGCGTTCAGTTACTGCCATCTGACTATGCGACTTAGTACCTTGGAAACGATGAATTAAAGATCCAGACCATGAATTATATTCATATGTGAGACTACTTTCCCCAAAATAAGGAGCCACATGTCTGGAGGGGCTTATAGAACCATCGTCCAATTCTTCTTCTCCCTTTTGCAGGTTCATTCGTGTAGTTAATAACCATCGATTATTTAGTTGAGCATCCAAACTCCATTGCATACCATAAACTTGAGCATAAGCCGCATTCTGTATCGCTTGTATTCGGGAGATAATACCTTGGTAGAACATGGTTGTTTGCCCGTTTAATTCGAAATCTCTACGTACCATTGCATTTTCTAGATGCGTCCAATATGCATTCACTTCTAGCTTAAGCCCATTTATTACTCTATGAACAACGCCTGCGTCTATATTCCAAGCATATTCTGCCTTTAGATTTGGATTGGGCACAGTAACCGCACCCGGTTCCGAATCAAATATCTTTCCCATATCGTCCACATTAGGGGATCGAAAGGCTGTTCCCAAAATAAGCTTAAGCACCCAATCATTATTGGGCCGGCTTATGAGCCCGATGGAACCAACTAAGGCTCTATCACGTAATTGTGCCTGATCGAAAAGTACGATATCTAGCCGTTTAGGGTTTCCAAATTGTGCATCGATTTGGAAAGTATTATAGCGTAACCCAGCTTGTAGCTTGGTCGCTGTGTTTACTTGAATATCCGAGTGAAAAAAGATGGCCGAAGAAGTCCACGTAGCGTCAGGATATCTAGCAATACCCGGTTCATTTTCTTCTGCTGAATGGAGTTGTATTACTCCCTCCGAATTTACCTTGTTCTGCACCCATTCAACCCCATAACTAAGTAGTATGCGCTCGTTTAACCATTTTAAAGCGTCTACATGAATAGAATTGGCAAGAACCTGCTCTTCCTGTTGTTCAGTAGATACCTCCCCAAAGTTTCTACTCATTCTACTTTCCCAAAAATTCTGCCGAGCCCCTTTTAATATCAATTGATCATAAACAGATCCTCTCGCCCTGGCGCTTAAATTGACAGAAAATAGGTGCATGTTCCAACCTTGTGGGCCATAGTCCCATCGTGCATATCGTGGTAATCCATCGCGCATACGAAGATGACGGTCGTATCTCCCATAGTTTGATGTTTCAGAAAATTGAAAGGTGTAACGCACATCCATTCCATCAGTAGGCTGCCAACGAATTTTTTGTAGAGTATTCCACTGATCATAGCCCGACGGAATTTGTAATAAAGGGTCTTGTTGTTGGACTATTTCATCAGGAACTCGACCATTAATTAACGGGTCCAACGTACCTTGCCAATCATCCACATAGTAGTTTTTCACATAATCATCAGGACCGTTCGAACCCTGCCTAAGATGATCGTACTGCCAACGACTTATGCTTCCCAGCCACGCCCATTTATTCCATCCTAACTGTAGATTTAAATGACCCGTGCGTTCATTATTTGCCGTGGTTCCTCGAATAACTGCTTTCCCACTTGCAATGGGAGTAAACCTATTTTTTAAACTATCCAAAGCAAATTCTGGTGTTAACGTCTCAAAACTCATCACCCCACCAATAGCATCACTTCCATACATTACAGAACTTGGGCCAAATAATATTTCTGTATTTTGCATGGAAAATGGGTCTAGATTAATGACATTCTGAATGTTACCACTTCTAAAGATAGCCGTATTCATACGGATCCCATCCACACTGTAGAGCAACCGGTTGGTGGCAAAACCACGAATCATTGGACTACCGCCTCCTTGTTGGCTTTTTTGGATAAAAACCTTCCCACTTAGCCCAAGCGCATCTGCCATTGTTTGAGGTTGGCGGCGTTGAATTATTTCAGGCTCAATTATTGAAATAGCTTGCGAGACGGAAGCATAATTTTGCCTCCATCGTGTTGCAGAAACTACTATATGCTCTAGTTGAAATGATTCAGGCTCTATATACAATGTATCATTCAAGGCCCGTAATTCTTGGTAACTTAATATTATCTTCCGGTATCCTAAGGCCTGAATTTCTATCTGATTCTGACCCAAAAATCGATCAATTCGAACACGTCCTTTCACATTAGTTATTTCTGAAATAGCTGCTTTTTCACTCCAAAAAGTAACTCCAATAACAGGTGAGTTATCTTTGGCATCTAATACCAATAACACAATGGACTCATCCCCCTGAGAGGTAGGTAATCCAGCATGTGTAGCTGTACTCAATACTAATGCAACGATGAGGGTCAAGAAAAGACCCGATCGCTTTAACAATAGTCTAAAGATCCGAGATATGATAGATGGTTGCATGATCCCGAAATATAACAGTTATAGTAGCGAAGATGAGGACTCAATTAATTTTTTACTTCACCTAACAAATACGCTTTTCGTAAGGGCTCATCAAGTCGCTCAATAGCATAGCGAAGCATCGTTCTAGGCATTAACCTATAATGTTGGTTTAGAAACTCCAAGAGTACCTCCTCTTCCATTTTACCTACTTCGCGAAGCATCCAACCAACCGCTTTATGAATAAGATCATGAGGATGTGTGAGTAATTGGCTGGCCAACCAAAGTGTACTAGAATAATCGCCACGTTTAATAAACCGATAGGTAGTTATAACGGCGATACGTACCTCCCATAGATCCTGTGAACCTACCCAATCCATAAGTAGACTTCGATCTTTATCCCAAAACCAATCACCCAAAACCTTGTGCGCCGATGTGTCTACTAAATCCCAATTATTGATGTAGGATCGATAATCTATATACCACTGCACGTATTGCTCTTTTTCTCGTTCATTCTTAGCTGCTTTATACCAATTAGTCAAAATAAAAAGTGCCGTTAGCCGCACCTCATGAACTGGGTGTTCCATGAGTATTTGCCATTGATCAGGTGCTAATTTTCGCCAAACTTTTTTGGCTATTGCGCGCTGAATTGGTACTCGAATCCCCCAAAAAATATCCCCCTCACCGTAATCGCCTTTTCCGGTTTTAAAAAAACTTTGCATTTGTATTGCGTGTTCTTCACTAGCTTCATCAGTCAGCAGTGATAGTACGTGTTCAGCAGAAAGCATTGTAAGGGGTTGAGTTAGATCTTTGATTTAATAGTCTTTCCAAATTAGAGTTTTATGCTTCATTCTACTAATATATTCCTGCAAATCATCCATACTTTCATTCTGAGCCAATATCCCGTCCTCTCTAAAACTATGAGTCCCATTTCCTTCAATCTTTGGAAAACGTAACTGACTTAACTGTATGAATACCTCATATATGTTTCGTTCGCTACCTGATTGTTGATACACTTCCCCACCAATAGCCACCACCGGGGTAGGCGTGGCAGAAAAAGTTCCATCAACCCGCTGGTATACCGAATATTTGAATTTTTTCACCTCTACTTGTTCAATAACCCATAAACTATCCGACTCAGACAGGCCAAATTCGTCGATCATGGATTCCCATTGTTCGAAATAAAACCAATCTCTAGCACCAACAGCAGAAAAGGCTTTTTCGTATACCAAGTTTAATTTGTCCTGCAAGCCTAAACCCGCCTTAGCTACAGAAATTGCATCAATATTAACTTCAGCGGATTGATCCAGAAAAAGAGTTAACTCCGCTTCTGGAAAACGAATTCTAGTGTCTTGAAGCTTCTCATCCCGCAGCAAATTGGGTAGTTGTTCAGGGAAGAGCTGATTGTTTTCTTTCCTAATCACTTGCCCAATTAAATAGGGCGCTCGTTCCGGATTCAATCCCTGAACTCGAAACATCCCCTCGGTATCAATTTCCAGGACTTGTCGACTTTCATACGAGCCTAACTGCCCGGCAACAATAGAGTCCAAATCGGCCATGAATAAATCATAGGCCTGAGTCAGTGTGGTTGAGGTATCGGATCGATGATGATCTCTAAATCCCCAAAAATCTGAAAAGGTAGCGCCAAATGTGATAACCAAAACCAAGAGGATAAACGTGATACCGATGGCCCAGTTTCGAATTGTTTTATGAAGCGGCGACTGAGCTACGCGCTTTGGTGGTGTGTTCCCTAAATCATTCATTTTATTCTAGCTAAAATGAAGATGTAACGTGGTTTGAACGAAGTTTATTGCTCTTCTAACCGGTATCCTGCTTTAGCTACGGCTTCCTGAATCTGCTCAGCGTTTAGTTCATCGGTTTCAACCCTTAGAATTTTTTGAGGGTTTTCAATATCCACCTGCCATTTTGCAAGCCCTTCTAGCTCATCTAAAAATGGTTTAACTTTGGATACGCATCCATTGCAGGCTATGTTTGATGTAAATGTTAAAATTTTCATAGATCTACAGGTTAGGTTTAAAGTGGTTTAGTTTTTAATCGAAGACTGTTGGTCACAACAGATACCGAGCTAAAGGCCATGGCCGCACCAGCAATCATCGGATCCAATAAAAACCCATTGATTGGATATAGTACCCCTGCAGCAATGGGGATTCCGATGATGTTATAAATAAATGCCCAAAAAAGGTTCTGACGAATTCCCCGAACGGTATCATGAGAAAGCTTAAATGCCTTGGCTAACAGTCCAGGATCGGAGGAAATCAGCGTTACTTTTGCCACATCCCTAGCAATATCTGAACCTTGTCCCATAGCCACACTCACATCGGCAGCGGCTAGCGCTTCGGAATCATTGATCCCATCACCCACCATAGCAACGATACACCCTTGTGCTTGAAGCGCTCGTATTTTGTCCGCTTTTTGCTCGGGTAACATCTGAGCCCAGACCTCTTCAATTCCAAGTTCCTTCGCTACGGCTTCGGCCGTTTTTGAACTGTCACCAGATAGCATAATGACCCGCAAGCCCTGACTATGTAAGGCCTCAATACTGCGTTTAGCGGTGGGTTTGAGAGGGTCTGCTAGGGCAAATAATGCACGCAATTCCCCATTCATTACAAATCCAACAACCGTTTTTGCCTGGCTTTCCCACTGCCTAAACTGGTCTTCTTGGGTAAATACTATATGGGTGTTCCACTGATTTTTATACCGATCTCGCAAATAAGAAATACTTCCTAAAGCATAAGTATTACCCTCCTTATCATCTGCTTCTACACCCTTCCCTGTGATACTTTCAAACCGGGTTAGGGTAATTTTAACTTCGCTGTTATCATAATCGGGCTGGTAATACGATAAAAAAGCTTCTGCTAGGGGGTGTTCAGATCGATGTTCAATAGCCCAAATTATAGCAGCAATACTCGATTGTTCTTTCTCTAACCCATCTAAAAACCACTTTTCATCCGATAAGGCCGGCCGGCCTTGGGTAAGCGTCCCCGTCTTATCCAACACCACCGTATCTACTTTGTGTGCAAGCTCCAGACTTTGGGCATCTTTAATTAATATCTGATGCTCCGCGCCCTTACCAATACCCACCATTATCGCGGTAGGTGTGGCTAAGCCAAGTGCACATGGGCAGGCAATAACCAACACCGCAACCGCAGCTAAAATAGCCTGGGTGACCATTTCTTGCCCACCGACTACCATCCATACCACCATGCTCAGAACAGCAATTCCCAAAACAACAGGTACAAATACTCCTGCAATCCGATCTACCAATTTCTGAACAGGAGCCTTAGTTCCTTGCGCCTGCTGAACACGAGAAATAATTTGCGATAAATAGGTTTGTTTACCCACTTTTTCAGCAATAAAATAAAAACTTCCTTTCTGGTTGATGGTCCCGGCGTAGACCTGTTCGCCCTTCTTTTTTAACACCCCTATGGGCTCACCCGTAATCATGCTCTCATCAACATACGATTCCCCAAAAATGACTTGCCCATCTACGGGTACATGTTCTCCCGGTCGTACAATGATAATCTGCCCCTCCTTCACCCATTTTAATGGTATTACTTGCTCTTCTCCTTGCTGAACGTCAAAATTATCAGATATGGACGAACTATCCGTTCTATCCTTAGCCATCCATACATATACATTTTTAGGCTGAAGCCCCATTAGTTTTTTTAGGGCGGTAGATGTATTGGATTTAGCACGTTCTTCGAGCCATTTACCTAGCGATACAAAGGCGATAATGACAACGGCAGCTTCATAATACACATGGACTTCATACCCTCTGGATAAGAGCACTTGAGGAAATAAGGTGTTAAAAAGACTAAATAGGAAGGCTATTCCCGTGCTTAAAGCCACCAAGGTATCCATATTGGATTGGCCATGTCTTGCTTGTTTCCATGCGTTCACATAAAAATGGCGTCCAAAATAAAACAACACCGGAAGTGATAACACCAAAGAAACCCATCGCCCAGGTTTCCAATCCATAAAACCCATACCAATAATAACTACCGGTATACTTAATAGAATAGACGCAATCGTCCGGGTTCTAACTAAAAGATAGTACTCTTCGTGGGCTTTTTTTTGGGCTTCCAAAAGCTCATCACCGGATTCATCATTGGACCAAAGAAGTCCATATCCCACCTTTTTTAGAGCTTCATGGAGGTCTTCTGGTGTTAAACTGTCTTCGTATTCTACCCACACCAACTCCGTGGCAAAATTAACCTCTGCTTGCTGAACCCCCTTTGTGTGCGATAAAATACTCTCGACGCTAGAGGCACAAGCGGCACAGCTCATACCAGTTACAGGGAATGCTTCTTTGACCATAACCTGTAAGGTACGAATCTACCTAATCATTATTTATAGGCATCACCGGATTTTCAATTTCTTCTAAAATATTGGTGTACTCTCCATCCCATATTTTTTGGAGTTGAATAAGATGCACATCCGTTTTTGCGGCTAAGTCTTCATAAACAGCATACTGCTGAGCCGTAGGTCGCCCATAACCAGTAGCAACGGTACTTTTGAGCGCGGCTAACTTATTATTCAAACGTATAGGGAAGTTCAATACATCCTGCGTAGCCTCCGCCTTGGTTTGAACCAATGCCTCCTCTATTTCCGTCATTGCCTTCATCATCGCTTGCGCGCGCTCACGAAGAGCCTTAGATGCTTCATCTGTACCCAAACTTCCCATTTGATCGCGGAATTCCTCACGAACCGACCGAATCTTATTAATCGCTTTATGCGTGGAATCTAACTTAGCATTTATGGTTTGAACTAGTTCAAACTGTTCCACCAAATCGTCCTGAGAAATGTGTTTTAAACGTGGATCTTTTTTTACCTCAAATTCTTCTTCACCCACTAACTCATCACCCACAAACATACGTACCGTATAAATTCCAGGTACCGCACGAGGACCAGAGGTTGAGCCCGCCCAAAGAATTTGGCGGCCATTAATATTGGTTACTCCTGGATAATCTAGTCCCCAAGAAAAAGATTGTAACCCCGCTTTATCGCTGAGCGACCCTCTTGGTGCTTGCCCTTCATCTTCATGAAATAACGCTGATTCTCTTACAGGTCGACCACGCCCGTCTTCTTTGCTAGAATAGCTTTGAACGACCTGATCACGCATATCCACAAATTCCAATTTAATTTCTTGATCCTCATCTTCCGCTAGATAATAATAGATCACTGCCCCACCCTGTGGGTTTTGACCAGCGGTGGCACTAGAGCCCCACGATCGTCCCCCAAATAAGTAAGGATCCTCGGGATCAAATAGATGATGGCTTTTGGCTAATACATTATCCTGAAGCTGATGTAATACAGGAAGGTCGTCTAGAATCCAAAACGATCTCCCTTGTGTGGCTACAATCAAGTCTTTATCTCGTTTATGAACGGCTAGATCTGTAATTGGTACCGCGGGTAAGTTTAGTTGTAATGGTTGCCACTGTTCTCCGGCATTAAATGATACATAAAGCCCTGTTTCGGTTCCGGAGTAAAGTAACCCGGCTCTGTTGGGATCTTCCCTGATCGCCCTTGTGAAATCCATTGGTGGTATGCCTGTGTTAATTTTTGTCCAAGACTCTCCGTAGTTAGTGGTCTTATATAACATGGGGCTAAAATCACCAAATTTATACCTGTTAGCAGCTATATAAGCGGTACCAGCGGCATGATGTGAAGCATCAATGATACTTATCATGGCCTCAGGCATGTCTTTGGGTGTTACATTAACCCATGATTGGCCATTATTCCGACTAATGTGAATGAGCCCATCATCCGCTCCCGCCCAGAGTAATCCGGGCTCAATGGGAGATTCAACAAAAGAAAAAATCGTGTTATAGTACTCAACTGAGGTATCGTCTTTGGTAATTGGCCCACCTGATTCATCTTGCTTGGTAGTATCGTTTCGGGTCAAGTCTGGGCTAATCGTCTCCCAACTCATCCCCTCATCAGTAGAACGATGCACATGTTGAGAAGTGGCATATAATACATCGGAATTGTGGGGTGAAATCACGATAGGGAAGGTCCACTGAAATCGGTATTTAGCATCTTTGGCACCTGCCCCCATAGGATTGTCTGGCCACACATCGATTCGATCACTAAGATCTAGTGCCGCATCGTATTTGTTAAGATACCCACCATAACTACCACCAAAGGTCACATTGGGATTATCTGGATCCGGCGCAATGTAACCACTCTCTCCACCGGCCACTGGCCACCAATCTCGCTCCCCAATACTACCGCCACTGGTCCGAGAACGTATGGCAAAAGTACTATTATCCTGCTGAGCTCCATAAATCATATAGGGAAACTGATTATCCGTTACCACTTGATATATTTGTGCGGAGGCTGAAGTATAGTAAGATGACCATCCTTCTCCACCATCATAACTGACCTGTCCACCCCCATCATTTGCAACTACCATACGTTGTGGATCATTTGTGGCAATCCATAGATCATGATGATCGCCATGAGGAGTCCCAATTCGGTCAAAATTTACGCCCCCATCTTTGGACTTCCAAAACCCTACGTTAAGTACATAGACCACATCCTCATTGCCCGGGTCCGCAACAACTTTGGAATAGTACCAAGCTCGTTGGCGTAGATTTCGATCGGCACTTACTCTTCTCCAACTATCACCGCCATCTTCGGATCGAAACAAACCGCCCCCATTCGCATTTTCTACGATGGCGAACACAAGATTTGAATTCACAGGTGAAACCGATACTCCAATCTTACCCACCAATCCCTTGGGCATTCCAGGATTTTGAGTGATTTCGGTCCAGCTTTCTCCAGCGTCAGTACTCTTAAAAAGCCCACTTCCTTCACCACCACTACTCATTTCCCAAGGGGTACGATAGGCCTCCCACATAGCTGCAAATAGTATTCTAGGGTTGTTCGGGTCAACAGCAATATCAACCGCTCCGGTTTTAGCATCTTTGAACAATACCTTATTCCAGGTTTTTCCACCATCTGTAGTTTTGTATACCCCACGCTCATCGGATTCAACCGCACCAAATAATTTACCCATAGCCGCCACCCATGCTACGTCTGGATTTTCTGGATGAATTTCTATATCGCCTATAAATCGAGTCTCGCCTAGTCCTAACCACTCCCATGTTTTACCTGCATCCGTAGATCGATACATTCCATCCCCAGCGCTCATGTTTCCACGAATGTCTGTTTCCCCCATACCTACATAAATAACATTAGGATCTGAATCGGCCACATCAATTGCTCCTACTGAGCCTGTTTTAAAAAAACCATCGGAGACGTTGTACCAAGTCGCACCTCCATCGGTTGTTTTGTAAACCCCGCCACCAGTAAATCCGGTATAATAGATATAAGGCTGGTCATCATGGCCAGCAACTGCCACCGAGCGTCCTCCTCTGAATGGCCCAATATTTCTGTAGTTTAGTCCTTTCAGTACACTTGGGTCAACATTGGGATTTTCTATCTCCTGCCCATGCCCAAAAATTACCTCAGGCCCGGTAGAAGATCGTGAGCGGCTTTGGGCTTCGGCGTCCATCAGCGGGAACAACAACATCAACAAGATAAAAATAGTCGTATGATAGGCTTGAACACCATTTTTTTGACCTAAAAAAGGCATAAAGACTCCGTATAAAGAACTCATAGTCACGTAATTATTTCGTTAGCGGGTTAATGTTGTTAAGTACCGAAACCCTAGGCATATATGCAATGCCTAATCCTGAATAAACCAGGCCTTAGATTGGAGTTGATTGGATAGGGTAGGGTACCAAGTAACCGTTGGGCTAAAAGTAGTAGGGAGCGGTTTTGCCGAAACTGGTTCACCTAAAATATCTGAAATTGCTGCTTCTAGTAATGGGTCTGTTGGATCGCCCAATGGTTTTGGAGACAGGATATTTTCCGAAGCAACTATTTGCGCCTCCAGACCGTCAATAAAGTCCGATTCTTGGTCTGCGTTTAAATACTTTAAGGTCACCGGTAAGATAGCATAGTACACCGGGGGGCTTTGAAAGGTGCCGGTGATTACAAAGGAACCATAGTATTTTCCCAAGGTATTCGACCCAACGGTAATTACCTCCATATAGGGCTTTAGTCCATGTATGAGGAGTTCACTAGCCGAAGCGGTTTGGTTGGTTGTGAGCACATAAATCCGTTCTAACCCCATACTGACCGGGCCTTCCTGAAAGCGTAAAAATAGGTTCTCT
>CALKOA010000142.1 GCA_938091655.1 uncultured Balneolaceae bacterium
GCTGGTACCGGTCTTCGTGAGTACAACGAACTTATCGTTGGATCTCGTAAAGATATGGAAGAGGGTGAGGAAGAAGTGGCAAAAGTATTTGAAGCCCTTGGTGGTGAGGATACAGAAGCTATGGCTGAAGAATAGTAGCCACTTATTCTAACCAATAAGCTTTAAAAAATTAAAGCCCCTTTTGAGTAATCAGAAGGGGCTTTTTTATGCTAAAATGTTAAACACCAACCAAAACAAGCATCAACAGATATGTTGTTAGCAAGGTTGTTGGTAGTGGGCGCGTAAATACTACTACGCTTTTGGAGTTTGGTCAATTGTTTCCAGTAGGTGTTCGGCTTCTTTAATAAGATCATCAGCTTTTTTCTTAGCTTCTGAGACTACCTTTTCACCCTTTTCTTTTGCTTCTGACATGAGCTTGTCTTTTTCTTTCTGCAACTCACCAATTAAATCAACCAGCTCGTCTCTGTAGTGACTCATTTGATAGCTTAATTTTTTTCGCGTATTTGTACCCGTATCTGGTGCGTATAATAATGCTATGATCGAGCCTGCTAGGGCTCCTGTTATCAATCCTGTTAAAAAGCTTTCTGTTTTACTCATAACTACTCCTTTTCTTTTAGTATATAAAATCTGACGACTATTGTCTAATGTTCACTCACACACACTTGTACGATTTACTTTCTCCGAAGTTGCTTAACCCAATTGATGCTTTGATTAAACCCAACCGAAAGAGCTGGAGTGATGAATAAGGTAAGAACGACTCCAAATAATAGACCGCCAATAACTGCTTTAGCTAATGGGGACCAAATTTCAGCACCGGAACCTAATTCCAACGACAAAGGTATCATCGAACAGATTGTAGTGATAGCGGTCAACAGTATAGGGCGCATACGACGTCTACATGCCTCAATAACTTGTGTCATATATTCTGAGCCCCTTGTAGGGTCAAAAGCAATTCCTTTTGTGTTTAAATGGATATAATCAACCAGTACTATCCCATTGTTCACGATAATACCTACTAACATGAACATTCCAATTTGAGCAGTAGTAGATAATGGATCTCCCAAAAGTACCAAAAAGGCTAAGGCGCCAAATGCTGCCATGAAAATACAAAGCCAAATAACGAAGGGATCCCGGAAGTTCTCAAATAAAGACGCCATAATCATGTACATTAATAGTACAGCAGCGATCAAGGCAAAGAAGAATTGTTGAAAACCTTCAGCTGACTCAGCGGTTCCCCCTGTAAACTCGTAACGGTAGCCTTCAGGTAGTACGATTTCTGATTGAATAAAAGAGATAATTTTTTCGCGATATTCATTGGCATCTCCATCTACCCGAATATTTACATCTAACACAGTTTCTCGATCTCGTCGCTGAAATGAATCAACCCCCTCTGTAGGGATAAATTCTCCAACAGCTACTATTGGGACACGTTGTTCACCCACCTGAAATACTTCAACATCAAATAAGTCATCTCTATTTTTTAGGGCTTCTCGTCTTGATCGAACTTCGATGGGGATTTCACGTCCTTCGTCTATATAAAACCCAGCTTGGTTACCTAATGTTTGTGTGCGTAAATTAGAGGCAATCGTATTCAAGTTGGTTCCTAGTCGGCCTACTCGTTCACGATCTACATAAAAATGTAGTTCAGGTGTCGGATCTGTACGTCCGTTATCTACGGATATAATAGCTGGGTCCGCCAAAAGATTCTTTTCTATTTCTCCAGAAATAGCGACTAACTCATCGATTTCCGGACCTATTAGGCTCAATCGTATAGCGCCACCTCCAAAACTAAATCCACGTCCAAAATTTAGTCCTCCTCCTTCGACTCTCACTCTCACGGTAGTCCCCGCAGCAACTAATTCTTGCCGCAGGCGCAGAGAAAAGTCGTTTGTACTTATTTCTCTCTGGCTTTCAGGCACGAGTACTACGCTTATTTCTCCACGATTAGTTTGCTCAGTCCAACGAGAACGGCCGATTGAGGCAATGCGGGTTTCTACCTCGGGCATATCAGCTAGTTTAGCATTAAATGCTTCAAGTACTTCCATTGTTCGAACCAATTTAGATCCTTCTGGAAGTGTTATGTCGATGTCTATTTCTCCAGAGTCGGTTTCAGGAAATCCTTCCTTATTGATAGAGCTATATAAATAACCCGTGGCACTAATTATTGTGATCATGGAGACCACGGCAATCCATTTATGGTGTAATATCCACCTAAGTATGCCAGTGTATCGTTGCTCGAGATGGGATATTCCTCGGAAGGCCCAATTGTTTCGACTAAACTGTTTCGAATCTAAGGCCAAAAGTGAAATCACGGGAACCAATATGATGGATGATAGGAAGGAGAATCCGATAGCAAAACAAATAGTAAAAGCGAATTCTCGGAAAAAACTTCCTTGAACGCCACTAAGCATGATGATGGGAATAAACACCCCTAAGGTCGTGAGTGTAGACCCTAGTAAAGCCCCGATGACCTCATTAGTACCTTTTAAGGCAGCATCGTATTTACTCATGCCTTCTTCCAATTTTCGAGCAATACTTTCGGTGACCACAATAGAGTTGTCCACCAAAAGCCCAATGGCCAAAGCTAAGGCAGAGATCGTTAGAATATTGAGGGTGAGATCAGCAAAATACATGGCTGCAAAGCTCGCCGCAATAGATACAGGTATGGAGGTAGCAACTACTAACGAAATTCTCCATCCGCCCATAAAAATAAGGATGACCGCAATAACCACAATTAAGGCAATGGTTGCGGACTGGGATAGATTGTTGATGGAGTCTTCAATGTTACGCCCTTCGTCCGAAAGCACCTGGATGTTAACTCCTGGTGGCATGATTTCATTTAACTCATCTAAACTTTCTTTTACGGCATTTACTACATCTAAGGTATTGGCATCTGAGCTTTTTTGAATATCTACGGATACACTGTTTCGACCATTTACGGTGACCAATGAGGTCACATCGGTGAATCCATCTGATACCTCAGCCACGTCCCTTACCCGAATAGGTACTCCGTTTTCGGAAATCTGTACAATCGTGTTGGCTATTTCATCCACGCTGGAGTAAGTGGACTGAACCCTAACTGAGTAGCTTATACGATCAGAAATCACATTCCCAATAGGTAATTGCGCGTTATTTGAACGAAGTGCATTTTCAACATTGGCCGGTGCAAGGTTATATTGCGCCAGTGACATGGGAGATACATCCACATAAATACGTCGTTCTAATCCCCCCTGAGTTTCCGCAGATGCAAGTCCATCTATACGTTCTAATCGGGGCTCTACAATTTCTACGCCTAAATTACGAAGTTCATCTAAACCTCGATTGCTTGCATCTATACTAAGCTTCATGATGGGTCGGTTCTCTGGATCGAATTGGAATATGACCGGCTCTCTAGCTTGGTTAGGAAGTTCGTTTCGAACATTGTCCAAGGCTTCACGCACTTTAAGTTCGGTTTTTCTAATATCGGTACCATCCTTAAGCCGCATAATGATAAATGCACTACCTCTACTCACACGTGCCTCTAGACTTTCAATTCCCTCGATAGCTGAAACAGCTCCTTCAATGGGGTTTACCAAAATTCGGTTTATATCTTCTGGAGAAACATTTTGATATCCTGTAGAAATGGCCAACACAGGGATATTTATCGAAGGAAATAAGGTAACCCTTAGATTTTGAAGTGAGAAAATCCCAAATGCTGTCATGATGATCGTAATCATGATCACGGTGATAGGGCGTCGTAAAATCGAACCAGCTACACTGAATTGTTTCATATTACTATCCTTCTCGGGTTACTGTGACCGTTGCTGTCGCTGATTCACGATGTTCCTGGTCGGCCAACGGATCCAGTTTATGTACAGCATCAAAGCCTAAGCGTTCTACTCCACTGTTGATAATTTGATACAGACATGGTACAACAAATAACATTAGTAGGGTTGACATAGTCAAACCACCAATAACGGTTCTAGCCATTGGACTCCAGGTTTCAGAACCAGAACCAATTTCTAATGCCAATGGGACCATGGATAGAATAGTTGTGAATGCGGTCATGAGAATTGGACGTAAACGGCGAACCGCCCCAGTGACTATGGCTTGACTACGCTCCATACCACGAGCTTGTAATATCTTAATATAGTCGATCATAACAATACCATTATTGACCACAATACCAGTTAGAAGGATAAGGCCAACCATAGATGTTACACTGATAGAAGTGCCGGTAGCCCATAGCATGAGTAATACACCTGTAAGTGCCAAGGGTATAGTAAAAATGATGATAAAGGGCTCAAGTAAACTTTCGAATTGAGAGGCCATTACCATATAGGTTAGTATGCCTGCGATTGCAAAAGCTAAGAGTAAGAAACCAAATGATTCCGCTTGCTCCTCGGCTGTACCAGCTAACTCGTAGCGATAACCGTCGGGCCAATCAACCTGATCAAGTAATAGTCTGGCTTGATCGGAAGCCGCTTTTAAATCGGTTCCGGCTAGTTCTGCCGTAATTTCAGTCACCCTTTCCTGATTAATTCGCATAACATTAGTCGGTCCTGTATAACGTTCTAGGCGGGCTAAATTCTTCAGAGGCATCCAACCAGCTGCCGGGGTTTGAATTTGAATATTGGATAGATCTAGCGTCTCCGATTTATCCTTTGGATCAAGTTCAACCAATACCTCAAATTCAACGCCTTGATCGACAAAGCTAGTAGCAACATTTCCTTTTACTGCATCACTTACAGCAGAAGCGACTTGATTGGTGTTCATTCCTACACGAGAAATCCGTTCTCGATCCATTATAAGCCTGAGTTCAGGTCTTCCTTGATCAGAGCTGGAAAATAAATTCACTAC
>CALKOA010000143.1 GCA_938091655.1 uncultured Balneolaceae bacterium
CGGCCTAGTGATGCACAAATAATTCCTTTACCCAAAGACGATGTTACTCCCCCAGTAACAAAGATATATTTGGTAGACATGTATGAAGGTGTGAGATTGCGGGTTGCGGTAAGATAGGGCTAAAGCACTTGACGGTCAATTTAGCGATTGACTAATTTTGCATTATTTATTCACAAGTTTTCCACAATCTCCATCAATTCTTGAGGGAAATCGGTAAACATTCCACTTACGCCTTTTTCATTAAGCTCCTTCATTAACTCTGGATCATTCACTGTATACACCAGATAAGGAATTTTATGCTCTTGTAAATCCGCAATCCATTCCTCACTTAATTGCCTATAACTGCAATTAAATACATCTACTTGATACTTTTTGACCAACTCTGAGGGCATTAAATCCCCTGACTGAGAGGATTCATACAACAGTGCTTTAGGCATATGAACGTCCAACACATTAAGATGCTCCATGACTCGGTAGTCAAAGCTAGAAAAGATAACCGAGGAACTCATATCTAGCTCTTTTACAATCTGTAACGCTTTATCAACAATTCCTCCATAGATTACATCGGAAACCGCTTCGCTTTTTATTTCTATGTTTACAGCGATTTGACCCTTCATTAATTCCAAAGATTCTCTAAGAGTGGGAAATTCTTCTCCTCGAAATTCTTCTGAAAACCAGGCCCCTACTTCCATTCTCTTTAGCTCTTCTACGCTGAAACTTTGCACCTCACCTTCAAAGTCCGTGGTGCGATCCACCGTTTTATCGTGAACCACAACTGGAATACCATCTTTTGATATGGAAACATCCAATTCTACCATCTCTGCTCGTATGTCAATGGCTGCTTGAAATGCACTCAGAGTATTCTCAGGGTAGCTTCCACTCACCCCGCGGTGGGCAATAACCCAAAATCCATCTCCATTATCCAATGGAGATTGGGGAAGGGATGCAACATGTGTTTCTTGACTGGCTTCTCTTTGGCTCACACTCGAATCCTTTTGTTGGCATTGGGAAAGAAAGAATAGTACCACTAAACTACTAGCAACTAATCGTAATGGTGCAAACATGAGATAAAATATTTACTGGTTCGGGTCTCTTTCTATGAGATTTTTTAATTTTGTTCCTTGACAACTCGTTCAATTGCCTCGTCTATAAGCTTTTTGGCTTGATGTTGTTTTGACAAAGAATAATAAGCCACATAGGTACCCAGTAGAATAGAAAAACTTCCTAAAACGGTAACAATTCCCGCTAACCAAACTGGACGAATAGCCTGAAGCAGTGCTAAGGTAATAACCAAGGAACCCAACGCAATCTGAAAAAGTGCTGAGACTAGGCCTATACTTCCATGATCTTGAACATTCCCTACCAACCGTGCTAGCAAACTCTCTGAAAACCTTTTATGGGTTTTTTTCTTGTTTTTTTGCTGGGCGGAAGACGTACCAATAACGCTTAAAAGAAAATCGTTTTTATCTTCTTTGAATCTACCTAGTGAAAACTTATTTGATTGACCTTTCCCCATTCGTTTTTTTCTGACCTTTACAATTACTGACTAATCTATGTAATGTATAAAAAGCCTATATTATTCCATAATCGATATGGAAAAATCAGAAAAAAATAATCTACTTATATTTGGCAAGCACGCCATCCGCGAAGCCCTTAGTCGTGGAACCGGTAAAATATCTAAGATATTTGTGCTTAACAGTTTGGCTCCCATAAAATATGACGATTTAAATAAAGAGTGTGAAGCTCACAACATACCAATTAGCTCGGTACCCATACAGAAATTAGATCGGCTAAGTAATCAAGGGAATCATCAAGGGTTCATCGCTGAAATTAGTCCTATAGACTACACGAATTTTTTTGAATGGATTGAACAAACAATGGTGGGTTCATCGACAGCGGTTCTACTATTGGATAGTATCGAAGATCCCCACAATTTAGGGGCAATTATTCGTTCAGCCACGGCTGCTGGAATATCGGCTATTATCATACCCACTCAACAGCAGGTTCCTGTCAATGCTACGGTGTTCAAAGTTTCGGCGGGCACAGCTGGCATTATTCCCGTTATACGAGTGCACAATACTGAGCAAGGTCTAAAGGATTTAAAACTAGCGGGTTTTACACTAATTGGGCTCGAAGGTAATGCACCGAATTCACTGTGGACTGCTGAATGGACGGGACCACTAGCTTTTGTGGTGGGCAGTGAGGGTGGTGGTATAAGTAAGAAAGTAGCCAAACTCTTGGATAGTTCTGTGTCCATCCCAATGGAGCACGCCGTTGAATCACTTAATGCCTCCGTAAGCGCTGCACTCATTAGCTACGAGTGGAAAAGACGACAGGCTTAATACAATAAGTAGTTCCTGCGTTTTTCTTTAAACGACTCAAAGTTACTACCCCAATCTATATCGAGTGAATCAGTGTTCAGGTTGATGCGTTTGCGGCTTAATTCATCTATTTTATCAGTCCCAGCCAGCAGATATAGATAGTCTTTGAACGTTGCTTCAGGTGATTGTTCCATAAGCCATTGCATCATGCGCAAACCAACTGTCAATGGATCTGGATGATCCAAGGCATTTTCCCATAGGATTCCATGTAACAGTAGACCTTCTCCTTTTGGGCGTAAAGCTTTTCCAGGTATAGAGACAGGGGTAAATTGCATGGGTTGCAAGCGCACACCATAATTGCTCCACAGGGAAACATCATCATTGAGGAAGGTACTTTCTCCCCCCATCATTAAAAAAGGATGCTCTGTGCCTCTACCTTCTGATAGAGTGGTACCCTCAAAAAAACAGGTCCCTATATAGGCATAGGCATGTTCAAAAGTGGGTAAATTAGGCGATGGTGGCACCCATTCTAATTGGGTGTCATTCCATTTCATCTCTCGCTGCCAACCACTCATCGGTATGACTCGCAGATTAACCTTGGCATCGGTTTTGTACCAATCCTCCCCCAATGCCATTTGAGCTAATTCACCCAAAGTTAATCCATGAGCTATAGGTATAGGATATGTCCCAACAAATGAGTTGTATTCGGGTTCTAAGACCCATCCCGCAACATAATCACCACCCAAAGGATTAGGACGATCCAAAATCCAAACCTCAATCCCTTGCTCAGCTGCGGCCTCAATTACGTACTTCATGGTCGAATTGTAGGTATAAAACCTTGCCCCGACATCTTGCATATCAAACAGTAGCACATCAATGTCTTCCAACATTTGCGCGGTAGGCTTTTTAGTTGCCCCATAAAGGGAAAACACAGGAAGTCCAGTAGCTTCGTCTAGTCCATCTTGTATTATTTCCCCTGCACCCTGACTACCGCGAAATCCATGTTCTGCAGCAAAAAGCGCCTTAACTGGCAAGCCCAAAGCTATTAAAGTATCCAGCATATGTACCCCATCTACCCGAGCAGTTGGATTCATAACCAGACCTATATTCCGCCCATCTAGCTCGTCCAAATACTCCTGAATGAGCACCTTTGCTCCCACTTTAATGACTGCCTGTTGGGTCGATTCAACACCCACCTTATCTAGTACCTCCGCTCTGTCAGATTCGCACGTACTAAATGATAATGCGCCGATAAACAGAAGCACTAAAGTTGATATCCGGGAACGATGAGGCATTTTATTTAAACGCCTTTTACAGCTACTATGTCGGACTCAGCAAAAAAATAATTGGATTCTAACTGCCCATTTTCAACCGAGTCTGAGCCATGAATTATATTCTCTCCAACACTATCAGCAAAGTCCGCGCGAATGGTACCCTCTTCGGCTTCGGCTGGATTGGTAGCGCCAATTAAAGCTCTAAAATCGGATACGGCATTTTCTTTTTCTAATACCATAGGGACACAAGGACCGCTACTCATGAAATCACATAACTCCCCATAAAATGGTCGTTCTTTATGCACGGCATAAAACCCACCTGCAGTTGTTGGGGTTAGCTGCATCATCTTCATAGCAACAATGCGGAAACCAGCTTCTTGAATTCGTTTGGTTACCTCTCCGATTAGTCCTTTTTTAACGCAATCAGGCTTTAAAATAGTAAGTGTTCTTTCGACAGACATAGATGAATTGTTTTGTTATTTTTAACTCTGTTATATAACTAAATATAGCCTTTTGAATCTCAAATGGCTATTCAATGATGCTGAAATATGCCAAACCGCCTCTACAAAGAAAAAAGCCCTTACCTGCAACAACACAGCGAAAACCCTGTTGACTGGTATGCATGGGACCAAGAAGCATTTGATAAGGCTAAGAATGATCATAAACCAATCTTTCTATCCATTGGTTATGCCACCTGCCATTGGTGCCATGTCATGGAACATGAGAGCTTCGAAGATCCAGATATTGCGGCCTATTTAAATGAACATTTTGTGTCTATTAAGGTAGACCGAGAGGAACGCCCCGATATCGATCAACTTTATATGCCGGTTTGCCAGATGCTGACAGGCCAAGGAGGCTGGCCTTTAACCATTATAATGACCCCTGAAAAAGAGCCGTTTTATGCAGCAACCTATTTACCTAAAGAAGCGCAGATGGGGCGACTTGGTTTACGACAAATACTACGCGGTATACAAGGTATGTGGACCAACGAACAAGCTAGGGTTCGTAAAGCTATAGAGCAGATCACTCAAGGATATTCACAATATACCTCGTATACAGTAGGATCATTTCCTGATGAGAATGCTCTAAAAAAAGCACGCGCCTATTTCAGTCTGCATGCGGACCTCAATAACGGTGGTTTTGGTAAAGCACCTAAATTTCCATCCCCTCATCAACTCGTATTTCTCTGCCGAGAATGGTATCAGCACCATGATTCCGAGCTCTTGGGGAGTGTGGTACTTAGCTTAAAAAAAATGCGCCTGGGAGGATTATGGGATCATGTCGGCTATGGATTTCACCGCTATTCCACTGACGAAAAATGGCTGCTTCCCCACTTTGAAAAAATGCTGTATGACCAAGCTCTAATGCTTATGGCCTATGCCGAAGCATGGCAGATTACCAAAGAACCGCTATTCAAACAAACTTGTTTAGAGTTATTTGAGTATTTACAACGAGACATGCTGCTACCAAATGGAGGTTTTTCTAGCGCACAAGATGCTGACTCAGAAGGTCAAGAAGGTAAATTTTATACTTGGAGTTATAACGAGCTTAACATCCTCGAACTGCAAGGGAGGCTTCCCGAACACTCATTAACATTTTTAGCTGATTATTTCGGAGTTACAGAAGAAGGTAACATGCTCGATGAAGCAACCAAACAACGTACAGGCCAAAATATTTTACATCTCACAAAGGAGCTAGATAAGACTGCCTGCCTGCAGTGGGAACGTATCAGGTCCGAATTATTCGAATGCCGCAAGCAGCGAGTACGCCCACTGTGTGATGACAAGATTCTTTGCGATTGGAATGCACTCTTAGTGGCTAGTTTGGCGATTGCAGCGCGTATATTGAATTCGGAAGAGATGGGAGCTCAAGCTCTTCAAACCTTGGACTTTTTGGAGAGAACTTTTAGCAATAGCACGGATAGTATGGCCAGTGATGATTTGGAGAATCCTGTTCGATGGTACCACCGGCATCGTGATGGGGAGACGGCCATCGACGCCTTCGCTGAAGATCATTGCTTTTTAGTATGGGCGTACCTCGAGTGTTATGGCTATACTGCTGATTCTATCTATGTACAAAAATCCCTTGATTTGGCCGAACTTACCATGGTCCTTTTTGGTGATGACCAAGGAGCACTTGTCCAATCTCAAGGTTCTGAAATTCAGATGTTTGGAGCCCCAATGACTATTTATGATGGGGCTATTCCTTCCGCTAACTCAGCCATGGCCTATTGTTTAATTCGATTGTATCACATCTCTGGTCAAACCAAATGGATTGAGTATTTAGATAAAATGGGCCAACGATTTTCAGAAGAATGGTCACAATTTGGCTCAAGTATTACGGTAGCGATGATGGCTTTACAACAGTATTATTATAAACCTACACAATGGGTCGTTGTGCAGGGTAAGGAAAACGTTTCTAGTGTTGAAGCACTTAAACGTGAAATAGATCAGTATTATTTGCCTACATCTACGGTGCATATGTTGAATAATCACAATAAAGAAGCACTCATAAAAAGAATTCCAAGTCTAGAAAACTACCTAATCGATGAGGCTCCTTCAAGAGTATTTTTATGCCAAAATTACCATTGTGAAGCTCCTATCGAAAACTTGGATAAGTTGAGGGTTCGACTCAATAGCATGAGTCGGACCTACCCTGGGCAATGAAGAGATAAGTGCAAGTAATGAAGTAAGGAATTCCTTAGTACTGCTGCATCATTTGCAACATAATCCAGTCACTTAAACCAAGTAATTTATAGTTTGATGGCAGCTCAACCATCGCTTTTGCGACCGCACTTCTTTCTGCTCTAATTAACTCATAAAAAGTAAATGTTCCCTCATCTGAAGTCCAAGTCATTAGTACTGGAACACTTTTGGATTGAAATTCTATCGTCAGACGATCCGTTGCCGCGCGTAACCAATCAGGACTATTCAACCAAGGTTCTTTCAATAATCCCCAATCCATGTCTAATTTTGTAGTTGTCCAAATCGTAGCATATCCGCTTCCATCCGCGTCGGTAATTCTAATTTCTTTAGAGGGATAGCCATTTATATTTTCAACTCTTCCAGTCACTACCACGCTAGACTTACTTTCAGCTAGCTCCTGTGGGGTTGGCTCTTCTATACCAAAAATGGCAGAGATCATGCTAAAGAATCCTTCAATTTCTGATTTACTTAGCTGGAGTGCTTGATTTTTACCCATCATTAAAACAAAATCTCGTTGATCTTGCCTTATTAACAAACCACTGGCTTCGTAATTTCCACTTTTAATGGACTCTTCTTCATCGCCCTGCACTAGGATACGTTCAGGAGTTACATACATATGTATGAGGGAAGTATCGGTAATTCCAGCATCGTTTTTAGAATACAATTGAATGTCTAATACTCCATTAAATTGAGCCTGTGTTGATGTACTCAAAATAGTACAAATAAAAAGTGTCCATAAAGTAAATGTCCGAATCATGATGGTAAAATGAGAATGAAAAGTTTTAAGATTAAACGAGAGAATCCATTTCTTGTTGCATAGATACATTCACCTTCTTTATCCAACCACCGGCTACCACGTCATCTCCTTCGTAACAAACAATAGCTTGGCCGGGGGTGATTGCCTCTCTACCTGTTGGGAAATGTACCTTTATTTCATCTTCTCCTAACTGTGTAAGGGTTCCAATCGCACCATCATCGTTGTATCTAATCGCACCGATAATTTCCATTTCACCTTTTGGAACAGCATCATATTTGATAAAATTTAACTCTTTTGCAGTTAGGGTAGTTTCTATCAAATCTTCTTTTTCGCCAATGGTAATGGTGTTGGTGTAAGGATTGATGTGTGTTACATAAACTGGTTTTCCCATCGGTAGATTTAGACCTCTGCGCTGGCCTATAGTGTAAAATGGATATCCTTCATGCGTACCTAGTACGTTTCCATCTTTATCTACAAAGGTCCCCCCTTTAACTTTCTCTTCTAGCCCCTCAACACGATCCTTTAAAAAGCGGCGGTAATCATCATCCGGTACAAAACATATTTCGTATGAATCTGGTTTGTTGGCCACATTTAGTAATCCGTGATCTTGGGCAATTTGCCTGATTTCTTTTTTTGAGTACCCTCCTAATGGGAAAATAGTTCTGGCTAAATGTTCTTGTGCTACTCCCCACAAGGCGTACGATTGATCTTTCGACCGATCTAGTCCTCTAGAAATAACAAAACGGCTATTCTCTTCCCTAATTTGAGCATAATGTCCGGTTGCAATAAAATCACACCCTAAATTATTAGCCCTTTTCATGAGAGCTGCCCACTTAATGTGGGTATTGCACAATACACACGGGTTAGGCGTTCTACCTTCTAAATAGTCTTCAACAAAACGGTCAATGACCCAGTCACCAAATTCTTCTCGAATATCAACAATGAAATGCTTGAAGCCATGATTTACGGCTATATGTCGAGCATCATTCATGCTTTCTACGGTGCAACATCCCGTTTCTTTACCACTATTACTTCCACTACGATGATAATCCCAGGTCTTCATCGTTATTCCAATGACTTCGTAGCCTTGTTCAGCTAACATTACCGCTGCAACTGAGGAATCCACCCCACCGCTCATGGCCACTAAAACCCGTCCTTTAGAACTCATAGTTAATGTATCGTATTTTGTGAAATGAATAGGTCTTTAGACCAAACTAGGATCAATAATATACGAATTCTGTCACTCTTTTTAGAGCATAACCCTAAACATCCTGACTGACCTAATGAATTTAGGCCATATAAAGATAAGGTTTCCAAGGGTCTTGTACATTTCCGTTATATTCTCGAAAAAATGTAATCGGAATAGGCCGATATGGCTTTCTCTTAAGTGGCATTTGAGCTTCCTGAGGAGTTTTGTTTCCCTTTTTTACATTGCATTTTTCACAAGCGGTTACCAGATTTTCCCATTGGTCTTTACCCCCTCTACTTTTAGGCAACACATGATCTATGGTTAGGTCCGATTTTTTAGCACAGTATTGACAGCTAAATTTATCTCTGCGCATAATATTTCTCCTGGAAAGCACCACTTTGGTATAGGGTATTCGTATGTAGTTACGTAATCGTATAACTGAGGGGTACTGATACGAAGTTCTTGTAGTGCTTAATTCTTTTTCGGGATCGTCATGGAGTAATTCTGCTTTTTCCAAAAACAGAAGCTTCATAGAACGTTGCACTGAGCATATGCTCAAGGGTTGATAATCTTGATTAAGTACTAAAACAGTTGCGTTCATGATGGCATTCTATTGGTTATTGGATAACGGTTATTTCATGGAGAATGCAAAAACAGAACTAAATCTCTCGCCTAATTGTAATATATTAACAGATAGTATACAAAGATAATTGAGTTTGTGCTTGTTTGTATATACTCATTATATATTAAGTCATCATTAAATGCCGGATAAAAAGTCGATTAAAAAGACCTTTATTTTCCAATCTTCCCTTGAAGAGTTGGAAAAGCTTGAAGAGTGTTTGAATTCTGTAGAAGGCTACACCATGTTAAGCGAAGATAAACAGTATGAAATCATGCTCGTACTAAGTGAAGCTGTAACCAATGCTATGGAACATGGTAACAAACTTGATGCCCGTAAAGCGGTAAAACTCATTGTTACAATTTCAACTGATGGTATAACCGCTGAAATATATGATGAAGGTACTGGCTTTATCCCTTCGGAGCTTCCCAATCCTCTACATGAAGAGGCAATGCTAAGAGATCATGGAAGAGGTTGGTTTTTAATGCAGCATTACTCCTCATCTATTGAGTGGGACGATGCACAAAAATGCTTAAGAATAAGCTTCTAAAGGAAAAAGAACGGCAACGTTTAAAGAGGATGTAATCTAATACCGTTGCCCACTTTTGTCCGTTAGGTTGTTACACGTGAGCGTCTAACTGCTTGGTTAAATGTGTCTTAGGTACCGCCCCAACTATCTGGTCAACCACTTCACCATTTTTGAATATTAGCAATGCCGGGATGCTTCGAATTCCATATTTAATGGATACTTCGGGATTTACATCTACATTGACTTTGCCAATTTTGGCCTTGCCTTCGTATTCTCCTGCCATTTCTTCTACAACCGGACCAATCATCCTACAAGGTCCACACCATTCAGCCCAAAAATCGATGAGCACAGGTTTATCGGATTGAAGTACTTCTTGATCGAAATTAGCGTCGGTTATTTCTACAGCTTTTGACATGATGGTAATGATCTAATTGGTATTAATTTGAGTGATATCCTGATGAGAATGTATACAAAACTGGAAGATATTTCGTTTCTATTGTGACTTCTCTCATAGGAACTTCTTTGAGATTACTCCATAAAAATAGGGGTATCAAGTCCCATTTTGAAGAGCTAATTTTACATTTTCTTCTCCAAGTAATATACGTAATTCGTGCATAAGTGTGGGTGAGGGATCAACCACAAATTTGCGAATATTCATCGCTATTGGTCGGTCCATCTGTTCACTTTCAATTTGAGCTTTTACATAGGTATGGCCTTGGTGTAAACTCAGCAGATGAGCCAAACGGTCGATGGCACTACTCTCTAGATTATGAGTATGTAATCGAATCGATAAACGAAGTTTATCCTGGTGTTTTTCTCTTAAATTTTCCACACGCTCCACTGCTTGTACAATCATCGAATTACCACGATCACGTTTACTGTAACGTCCTTTTATCCAAAGCACATTATCTACTTCAAGAAGTGCTGCATATTGATCAAATTGCTGGCTAAAGACCGCCATTTCCATGGAAGAATGTCTATCTTCTACCATTAAAAAAGCGATTGGTCGCCCTTTTTTATCCGTTATAACTCGTTTTGAGGTTACAATTCCAATAACATTTAATTCAGAATCGTGATTGAGTTGGTCTATGGTATCCGAGGAAAGTGTGTGAGACGAAAACAGCCGTATGTCTTCTTTGTACCGTTCTAGTGGATGTCCGCTTAAATAAAAGCCAATTAATTCACGCTCTCGATTTAGTCGCTCCATAGAAGTCCAATTTGGAATACTAGGGAGCTTTGGTTCTTGTAGCGCTGCATCTGATCCAGCCCCACCGAATAAATTTACCTGGTTTAATCTTTTTTCTTCTTGCTTTCTGTTGGCGTAGGATAAAATATCATCTACGCCTTGAAGAAGTTGTGCTCGGTTATCATAAAGACTATCAAAAGCACCAGCCTGTATTAGACTTTCAAGGGTACGTCTATTGCACACGCGAACATCTACGCGTGAAGCAAAATCAAAAATAGATTTAAACTCACCCTCGGTAGTGCGCTGCTCTACTATATGTTGAATAGCACTTTCTCCTACCCCTTTTATAGCAGACATACCATACTGAACTCTACCATCTTTAGCCACAAACCTCCCTCTAGAGGTATTAATATTGGGTGGGTCTACAGTTATTCCAAGTTGCTGACATTCTTCAATGAAGGAGGCGATTTTCTTTATGTCATTCATGTTATGACTAAGTACTGCCGCCATATATTCTGGGGTATAGTTAGCTTTAAAGTACATAGTGTGATAGGCCACTACCGAATATGCTGCTGAGTGGGATTTGTTAAACCCATAACCGGCAAACATGGCCATTTTATCAAATACATTTTTAGCTACTTTCTCGTCGTATCCACGTTCTACGGATTGTCGTATAAACTTCTCCTCTTCTGGTGGAAGTAGATCCGCTTTTTTCTTACCCATTATGCGCCGTAATACGTCGGCTTCTCCTAGGCTATAACCACCCATTTGCTGGGCGACTTTCATGATCTGTTCCTGATAAATCATGATTCCGAAAGTAGTCTGTAATAAGGGGACTAAGTCCTCATGATCGTATTCAACCTCTTCTCGCCCATGTTTTCGCTCAATATAGTTGGGAATAAATTGCATAGGCCCTGGCCTATACAGTGCATTCATGGCAATAAGGTCGTCAATGGTAGTTGGCTTCAGA
>CALKOA010000144.1 GCA_938091655.1 uncultured Balneolaceae bacterium
ATACATTTTCTTCTACAAATGACTACAAAACCCGTAATTTTGATCACATAATGGAAGAACTTAAGCATGCATTTGCCATTCACAGATCGGAGGGTAGCTATTTAGGTAGTGTCCACTTGGAACTAACGGGCGATGATGTGACCGAGTGCGTTGGTGGCGCTAAAGGGTTGGATGAAAATGGACTAGATGTGAATTACGAAACTTTTTGTGATCCGCGCCTTAATTATGAACAATCCTTAGAATTAGCTTTCCTCATTTCTAAGGAATGGAAGAAAAGCTACGGTTAGTGACAGTTTTTCTTGGTAGATGACGTACTTTCAGATGGCATCTGCCTCTTTTACTTAGTCTACTGACAATCTATTTTGTTGCGCTGAAATCCCGTCATACCCTAGCTAGGATACACCAGCGGGCTGTCAGTAATAGATGTGGGGCTTGCCTAATGGCATACCATTTGTGTTTATCTGTTCAAACTAAACGTAAAACGATAAACTATATTGAGGTACCAATTATGGCACTAGTACGATATAAACGACCTAATTACCGACATCTATCAAAGAGCGTTAACGAGCTAATGGATGAATTTTTTGAGCCAATAAATGCTCAAATAACAAATAATTTCACTCCTAGGGTCGATGTCCGTGAAAATGAGCAGGAATTTGAGTTCCTGTTAGAGTTACCTGGTGTCCGCAAAGAGGACATACAGATAGAGCTAGAAGAGGATGTACTTAATGTTTCAGGCGAGCGCAAAGCGTTGGTAGAAACAAAAGAAACTAATGTGCACAGAATGGAACAATTTTATGGTTCCTTTCAGCGAAGCTTTCACCTCCCTCAAGGGCTAGACAAGGAAAGCATTGTTGCCCAATATCAGGATGGTATACTTCGATTGACCATTAAAAAACACGAAAAAGCGATAAAAAAGCAGATAGAAATCCACTAGTAAAGAACCAATTTCCGCAATAATTGGAGTTTGGATGATTCGAACTTGGGCGGCCTCTATGTATTCCTAAAAAATACATACGACAGGGCGCCCTTGCTTCGTTACGTGAACAAATTTTTAAACCATTAAAAAATACATCTAATGAAGCTTATGAAGCATACATCAACCACCACCTTTGCCTTACTTGTATCCTTATTTATTCCAATTGCACTATTCTTTCTAGCAGCTGACCAGGGAGCTAACACCGAAACTGCCACAAGCAAAACTAATGCGGTAGGAGTAATGGATTCCTTAGAGACTCTAGTGAATCACTACGATTCACAGCCTAGTTCGGAGATGCTTGATAAACCTGTAATGCGGCTAAAGGATTTCAACGATGCCATTGTTGAGATTGCCGAGAATTCGAACCCATCGGTAGTAACCATTACCACTCAAAGAACACGTGAAGTTCGCGTGATGGATCCATTTTCAATGTTTTTTGGTAATCCAAACAGTCGTGAAAATACACGAGAGTATGTACAAAGAGGCTTGGGTTCAGGAGTAGTAGTCTCGGATGAAGGTTATATCTTAACCAATAATCATGTTATTGAGAATACTGATCAAATAATGGTACGATTATTTGACGGACAAGAGCTTGAGGCTACATTAATTGGTACGGATCCTATGACTGATATCGCTGTTTTACAGATTGAGGAAGGGGCGGCTCCAGCTTTACCTTTGGGTAATAGTGATGAAGCTAAGGTAGGCTCTTTCGTGTTGGCAATTGGTAGTCCTCTTAGTGAAGATCTTGCCCACACGGTTTCATTTGGTATCGTAAGTGCTCGTGGACGTTCCTTAAATTTAACCGCGTATGGGGACTATATCCAAACAGACGCAGCGATCAATCCTGGTAATTCAGGTGGAGCCCTGGTAGATTTGAATGGTACCTTGGTGGGAATAAATTCTGCTATTGCTTCACGCTCGGGTGGAAATGATGGGATTGGATTTGCCATTCCTGTTAAATTAGCGAAACGTATTATGGACGACCTCATTGAAGATGGTTCTGTAAGCAGGGGTTATTTAGGAATGTATACTGCAGGTGAACTAGATCCTACCATGGCCGATGCCTTGAATTTAGAGGTTTCAAAAGGTGTCATTGTGGGCCGAGTTGAGGCCAAAGGGCCAGCTGAGAAAGGAGGACTAAGAGAAGAAGATATCATTGTGGGGCTCAATGGGGAAGCTGTTCAAAGTTGGGATTCGTTCAGAACAGATATTGCGAGTCTAAAACCAGGCGAGAAAATTAACGTTCAAGTAGTTAGAGATGGCAAACCTGTTGAATTAACCATTACCATTGGAGAGCGTCCAGAAGAGCAGGCCCTTGCTTCTAATTCCGGGACTACCAGAGATATGGTAGAAGACTTAGGATTCAGTGTGCGTAGTTTAACGGAGACCTTGCGATCGGAGCTAAGGTTAAGTAACGAGGTTGAAGGGGTGCTGGTTCAGAGTCTTAAAGAATCAAGTGATGCCTATCAAAGGGGCTTACGAAATGGAGATGTAATCTCAGCGGTTAAGCGAAAATCTATAGACAACGCGGATGAATTCTATGCTGAAATAAGCCGTAGTCTTGAAGCAGGCGATAAGGCAATATTACTCACGATTGAACGGGATAACTTAAAACAATTCATAGCATTTAGAATGTAATATACCTTGAAAAATAAAACCTGCAAATAAGGCAGACTTTTCATAGAAAGCGCCATAGGTGGCACGGTTTTGGTAGTTTATGAAGCGAGGTTTGTCGTTGAAAGACGTTCAATACCTCGCTTTTTCAATTTAATGATGGAGAGACCATGAATTTGAACAGTTTTACATTAAAAGCGCAGCAAGCAATACAATTATCTCTAGACCTAGCCCAAGATGTAGGTCATCAGGCGGTAGAGGCAGTTCATATTGCAAAGGCCTTATTGGATGGTGAGCAGGATACCATCCATTCTATTCTATTAAAATTAGGTATTCAAAAAGACCAGCTCAAAGCTATCGTAGAGAAAGAGCTTATAACGCGACCGAAGGTATCAGGGGCGTCGATATCGGGGCCTTATCTTGGGCCAACTGCAAAGAGTATGTTAGATCAAGCAAAGGTAGAAGCTCATGATATGGGCGATGAATATATTAGCACCGAGCATGTGCTTATGGCCATATCCAAGGTAGGCGAAACATGGGCGAAGGATTGGCAGGGGTTAGGGCTTAAAAAGGAAGCTATTCAGCAAGTACTTAAAGAAACACGTGGCGGGCAAAAAGTAGATGATCCCAACGCCGAGAGTCGTTTTGCAGCGTTAAAAAAATATGCTAGAGATTTAAATGAGTGGGCAGAAAAAAATAAGTTAGACCCAGTCATTGGAAGAGATGCCGAAATCCGAAGAGTAATGCAAATTTTGTCCAGAAGAACTAAAAATAATCCGGTACTGATCGGAGAACCCGGAGTTGGCAAAACAGCTATTGCTGAAGGTATGGCATTGCGTATTGTGCGTGGTGATGTTCCAGAAGGCCTTAAGCAAAAGCGTATTTTGGCTTTAGACATGGGGGCATTAATTGCTGGAACTAAGTTCAGGGGTGAGTTTGAAGAACGTTTAAAAGCGGTGGTTAAGGAAGTAACGGACTCAGATGGTGAAATCATTCTTTTTATTGATGAAATACATACCCTTGTTGGAGCGGGTGCCACCGATGGAGCCATGGATGCGGCTAACATCTTAAAACCAGCGTTGGCTAGAGGAGAAATGCATGCCATTGGGGCGACCACCTTGGATGAGTACCGTAAATACATTGAGAAAGACAAGGCATTGGAACGGCGTTTACAAACTGTAGTGGTGGGTGAGCCAAGTGTGGAGGACACCGTTTCGATTTTAAGAGGGTTGCAAGAACGCTATGAACTCCATCATGGGGTTCGAATAACCGATGCGGCCATTGTGGCTGCCGCCGAATTATCTCATCGATACATTGCAGACCGATTTTTACCAGATAAGGCCATCGATTTAATTGATGAGGCTGCGTCTCGTTTGCGCCTACAAATAGACTCCTTACCAGAAGAGCTAGATGCGTTGGAGCGACAAATACGACAACTTGAAATAGAGCGAGAAGCCTTAAAGCGGGAACAAGATTCCACTACAAAAAAACAAGTAGAGAAAGAATCTGCTAAACTTAATCTACTCGAAAAAGAACTTGCAGATTTAATTGAGAAGCGAACAGGTATGCGCACTCAATGGGATCAAGAGCGGTCGGTAATTCAACAAGTACGAGATCTCAAACAAGCAATTGAAACCACGCGTAATCAGGCAGACAAAGCTGAGCGGAAAGGGGAGTATGAACGAGTAGCAGAGCTTCGCTATGGTACCTTAGTACAGCTTGAAAAAGAGTTGCAACTTGCCCACGAGCATGCACAGCGATTACAAGAAGGAACAACGCTTCTAAAAGAAGAGGTGGTTGCAGAAGATATAGCCGATATCGTGGCTCGCTGGACCGGTATACCCGTTAGTAAAATGGTGCAGTCTGACAGGGAAAAACTGTTAATGCTTGAAGAAGAGTTGCATAAGCGTGTAATCGGGCAACACAATGCTATCGAAGCCGTCGCTAATGCTGTCCGACGATCTAGGGCAGGCTTACAAGATGAAGATCGTCCCATAGGTTCTTTTTTCTTTTTGGGTTCTACTGGGGTTGGGAAAACGGAATTGGCTCGCACCTTAGCTGAGTTTTTGTTTAATGATACTCAGGCCATGATTCGTATAGATATGAGTGAATACATGGAAAAACACTCGGTGAGTCGTCTAGTTGGAGCTCCTCCTGGATATGTTGGTCATGACGAGGGAGGGCAGCTTACCGAGGCGGTTCGTCGTAGACCCTATTCAGTATTGTTGTTGGATGAGGTGGAAAAAGCACATCCCGATGTCTTTAATATATTGCTACAAGTTCTCGATGAGGGACGATTAACCGATAGTAAAGGCACAACGGTCGATTTTACGAATACCATCATCATTATGACCTCCAATCTTGGTTCCTCCCTAATTATGGAAGAAATGGAGCGAAACAAAGGGCCATGGGATCAATCTCAGTATATCAGAATGCAAGAGCAGTTGATTGATTTGTTGAAGAAGAGTATTCGTCCTGAGTTTTTAAATAGAGTGGACGATATCATTGTATTTCACCCGTTAGAAGCCCGTCATATTCGCTCAATTGTTGATATTCAACTCGAGAGGTTACACCATATGTTGGCTAAACAACAGATTGTGCTTCAGATATCAGAGGAAGTTAAAAATTGGCTCGCTGAACGAGGATTTGATCCTGTATTCGGTGCGCGACCATTAAAGAGAATGATTCAGCAGCATTTGGTTAATAACATGGCCACTGAATTATTGAAAAAGGAACTCAATGGGGCAATAGAATTTGAAGCTCAGGTTTCCGAACAAGGGGATACCATTCTATTTGCAGAGATTCTACATGATCCACAAGAATGGGCTAAAGAAGATTCTTAGCGTCCGCTTCTATCCGGCAAAGTAAATCCACAACAGTGTACTCTTGTTCGGGCCGCATAAGCACACTTCTTAGTAAAGTAACATCGCTGCTATCTATCGGGATTTCAGGGAATCTTTGGCTAAATTCTTCCGAACTTACCGTATAAAGTGAAATAAAATACTGCTGACTAGGATCTTTGTGGGTCATACCTTGGCGAAATAGTTCTTTGGATAACGTACTAATGGTCGATGTAGACCTTAGCGAACTTTTTTCCCCAGCAAAGTAGGTGATAATATCGAGTTCAGGTGCCATATAAGCCGTCAGTAGCTCGCTTTTATTTAAGTAATTAAAAGCTTTGGTAGCGGCACGGTGACAAGCGGTGAGAATAGGCCCAAATCCAAGATCTGACTGCAACGGAAAACACTGTAAAGTAGCCCAAAAAGCAGCTGCTGCGGCGCCTGCCCGAGAACATTCTAAGCTAATTTCACCTAGATGTAACTCTTCAGAACTGAAGTAAGTGTAGGGAGAATCATGTTTGTAGAATACTCCAACTTCTGGGTTTTTAAAAAGTACGCACCCACATCCGTAGGGTTGTAGCCCATGCTTATGTGGATCGATTACAATACTATCGGCCTCATGCATTCGGTCCCAATGGGCGACAGGACCCGGGAGAAGGTTCGAGATTGTTTTGAAAAAACCACCATAAGCGGCATCGATATGAATCCGAATATCCCTGGAGTGAGCCCAATCGAGTATATGGGCAAGGGGCTCAACTCTCCCCAAGCCAGTAGTACCCATCGTGACGATTAACGTACCAATTGTCTCGAACGGTAGCGCATCAAGGCATTCAGTAATGGAGTGTTCAGAATCTAGTTCATCATTCCCAAGCTCAAAAGAGTGAGCTTCCATGCCTAAGACGTGAGCCATTCGACTATGGGTGTAGTGGGCTTCGCTAGAATATGCGATCCCTTTCTTTGGGTGTATACACCGGGCAACCCAAAGCGCTTCTAGATTGGCTATGGTCCCACTTGAACTAAGGTGTCCTAAATAAGGATGATGATAACCAAACATATTTGCCAGAGAGTGTACGCACTCTTTTTCCATTTCAGAACTAGGAGGGCCTCCGTCTAAAGCATGATTATTTGGGTTTAATCCCATCGTTAGAGAATATGCTAGCGATGCAACCGGATGAGGGGGTTTGAGCATTTGACCTGCATAATTGGGATGATGAAAAGGATAATTCCCAGTAAGTCGTTCACTCAGGGTACGTAGAGTTTCTTGAATGATTGAATCTTCGACTACTAAGCTAGGGTGAGTCGAAAATGGACCAAAGGAGTTTTTCCACTCTTGGAGTTGCTGTAGAGATGGTTGAATGGTCTTGAATAGTGAGCTGTCCATTTACAAAAAGGTGATTTAAAATAAATCCATTGATACACCCGCGCTCAGTACTTGCTTAAGCTGAATATCCGTTGAAAAATCATGGTCATAGCGCAGTTCAAACTGCAATGAAGTTCGTAGAGTTGAATTGATTTTACCAATAAATTCGTTTGTCCAGTACACATCGGTTTCGTTAATAGGGTGCAATAAATTGGTAAAAGTCTCTATATCTGTATTGTATTGAACATTTTTGAGCACTTCTTTTTGGAAGGTAATCCCCGTTGTAAGGCCACCCTCAAATCGATAATTATCCCCTTGCTTAAGACCGTAATTTGGGGCTAAATCCTCTCGTAAAATAATGGTTTGTTTTAAACCAAGGCCTGCTTCCATTTGGAAACTTTTTTCGACATTAAAGCTTATCCCTACCCCCTCGGTTAGATATGCTGGAGCAAAGAATCCAGAAATCAAAGAGTCAGCACCTGCGGGATTACGTTTTGCATTATACTCGAAACCGTCTCGAAACTGTGTGCGTAACATAACCGTACCATAGGCAGAAAGTCGTGTACGGCCGGAAAATCCAAAGGTGCTACGTGTCCGGATGGTCAATAAATCATCAGATTTACGGGTGTCTCCATTCAAGCGTGCTTGACCATACCTGCCATTAATGCGAATCCCAAACGCAATTAAATCGCCTCTATAAATCTTGGAATAATTAGTTGAAAAAGTACCACTAATGGTATTTACCCCTCCTTCGCTCCAATTCTCAAAGCTTGCCTGAGCACCATTCAGATTAACAACCCAATTATCTTCCCAACCTTTTAATGTGTCCGGTATTACAATAGTTTGAGCTAGGGTGAGTCCACCAAATAATAGAATTATAGTAAAGGAAAGTAGTGCCTTTAGGCGTGAGTACGATAGCCTCATTTTAAACGATTTATGAATTTTTAAATAATACCACAGCTTCTAAGTGGTTTGCGTTCAACAATACCTCTACATGCTCTCCAACTTTGGTTGGGATGTGTTCGCCAACAATATTGGCCAATATTGGGTAGCGCCTGTGTCCTCTATCAATTAAAGATACAATTTCGATAGCCTCGGGTTCTTGTGAATGAAGCAATACAGAAAGCGCCTGAAATAAGGTTCGACCCGAGAATACAACATCGTCGACAATAAGAACGTGTAAATCATTAAGATCGGGTATGGCTTGATTACCTTTACTGAATACATCTAAGTTATACAGCACATCACCCTGCCCGCGTCTAAGCTTCTTGAGTTCGGAAGCTAGTTCCTGGGCCAAGGCAAACCCCCGTTCGTTCAATCCAATTACGTGGAGTGGTTGATTCGCTGGGAAGCGTTCATAAACCTGAATAGCCATTCTCTTAATACATCGAGAAATTCGGGCTCGGTCCATTAGTGTAAGTTGGTGTCCCATGAGCTCTAAACGTTGTTTTTGGATGTCATACAATTATGCAAAGATACGATTTTAGTCATACTAATAAGTGTTTTTTTAGAACGTATGCTCTCCGTATTTCCTCAAGGTTAAAAAATAGATGGGTTCAGTCTTGATTAGGGATTCATAGCTCCCTATCTTTAAAGTCTGTTAACGACTTTTTATGCCCGGTCGTCTAATGGCAGGACACCTGGTTTTGGTCCAGTATGTGGGGGTTCGAGTCCTCCCCGGGCAACAACACTCGATGGATGTCAAGGTTAAGAGTCCATCGTTTTATGTAATCCTGAACATTTCAGTGCTAGCAAAATAACATAACCTTGGACAGTCCTCTCGCTATATTCTCTGGTACCAGTAATCCAGCCTTGGCTCGCGCCATAGCAAAGGAGTATGGAACCAGTCTTGGAAAAATTACCATCAAACAGTTTTCTGATGGTGAAATTTATGTAAAGTACGAACAGAGTATACGTGGTGAGGATATATTTATTGTCCAACCAACTCCCCCTTCAGGCGACAACATTATTGAGTTACTACTCATGTTGGATGCAGCTAAGCGTGCTTCGGTTAAACGAGTGACAGCCGTTATCCCATATTTTGGGTATGCACGTCAAGATCGAAAAGACCAACCTAGGGTGTCAATAGGGTCAAAGTTGATGGCTAATCTACTGGTCGAAGCGGGTGCGGATCGCATACTCACGATGGACCTTCACGCAGCGCAAATTCAAGGATTTTTTGATATTCCTCTCGATCACCTTTATGCTTCCCGAGTATTTATTGATCATATGACCAAGCATCCAATTGATAATTTAGTGGTTGTTGCACCTGATGTTGGTAGTTTGAAAACGGCACGATCCTATTCCAAAAAGCTGGGTGCTTCCTTGGCCTTCATTGATAAGCGCAGGCCAAAGCAAAATGAATCAGAAATAATGAACATTATTGGTGAAGTAGAGGGTAAAAATGTACTAATCGTGGATGATTTAATTGATACAGCAGGAACCCTGACCAACGCGGCTACTGCCATGAAGGAGCGTGGTGCACTAGACATACGAGCTATGTGTTCACACCCTATACTCTCAGGACCGGCATTTCAAAGAATTGAAGATTCACCCATTGATGAACTATTGGTAACCGACACCATTCCATTGCGTCAGCCATCTGAAAAAATTAAGGTGCTCAGCGTAGCAAATATTTTTGCTGAAGCAATTGAACGGATTCATACCAATGACACCATCAGTGCATTGTTTGATAATTAAAAAGTAGAATAGGAAAAAAATGGCAAAGCCAGAATACGTTAAACTTGAGGGAACACCTCGAGAAACCAGTAAAAAAGCAAACCGTGAGCTGCGAGCAGCCAAACGTGTACCTGCCGTATTATATGGTCCTGAAGTTCAGGAAAACACACATTTCTCAATAGACGAGTTAGCACTAGAGAAAATTTTGAGTCGTGCTCAAACTAAGGTGCAAGAGCTTACAATCGACGGGAAAGTGTACAAAACACTACTAAAACGAACAGAATTTGACCCGGTTACGGATCGTCCTATTCATGCCGATTTTTATGTGTTAAGTGATAAGCATAAAGTTACACTTCGAGTACCTATTGGTATAAGAGGAACCGCGCGTGGGGTTGTTGAAGGTGGTGGACGTCTGTTTCAACCTATGAAGTTCCTTCGTATACGTGTGTTACCAGAGAACATTGTTGCTGAGTTTGAAGTGGACGTGACTCCATTAAAAATTGGCCAATCGTTTCATGTATCTGATTTAGAGTTAGATGGTATTATTCCATTGGATTCTTTGAACAGAACAATTGTCACTATTCGACCACCAAAAGGACAACTAATGAAAGATGTCATTGATGATGAGGATGGTGACGATGCTGAAGGAACAGTAGATTCCTCGGAAGAAACTTCTGAAGAATAAGTTAAAAGGGTACCCGTGGCGCTACTAGTTGGACTTGGAAATGTGGGCGCTGAGTATGAGGGTACTCGACATAATATTGGTTTTAATATCGTGGATAGGCTGGCCCATAAATTGGGCAGCTCTTTCCAAGCAGGTGAAGGTTCCTTTGTCGTTGCAGAAGCACGATATAAGGGCCAAAATTTGTTTTTAATTAAACCAACTAATTACATGAATAACAGCGGTTCCTCCGTAACCAAAGCCATGACACAGTTCAATCAAAGGCCAGATCAAAGTTTAATTATCTATGATGATTTACATTTGGCTTTAGGAGACTTAAAGTTAAGACCTAAGGGCAGTGACGGTGGCCACAATGGAATCGCGGATGTTCATGAGAAAATTGGCTCTCAAAACATACCACGCTTACGAATAGGCATTGGGAATGATTTTCCTAAGGGCAGACAAGTTGAATTTGTGTTATCACCATTTAGAACCGAAGAGCTAGAAACGGTGAACCACATAATCGACGAGGCTGTTCAAACAAGCTTAGATTTTGTAGGGTTAGGACTAAGTAGAGCAATGAATATACATAACTAAGATACCTCTTTTTTTACAGGTGCAGAGTCACCTCGTTAATTACCATAAAAAACATAGAACGCAGAATTATGCAAACCATACTATACTTAATACCAATTGCAGGACTTATAGCTCTGCTCTACACGTTTATAAAGTCATCTTGGGTTTCCAAACAAGAAGTTGGAACCGAACGAATGGAACGAATAAGCGAAAGCATCGCCGCAGGTGCAATGGCATTCTTAAAAGCCGAATACCGAGTACTAGCAATTTTCGTTGTTGCAGTAGCTATCCTATTAGGAGTCAGCGCTAACCCCGAAACATCCAGTTGGATGGTAGCCATTTCCTTTGTGGTAGGTGCTGTTTGTTCAGGTCTTGCAGGATTTATCGGTATGCGTGTTGCCACCAAAGCCAATGTGAGAACCACAAACGCAGCACGTACAAGTCTAGGTAAAGGTTTAGAAGTTGCTTTTGCAGGTGGTTCCGTTATGGGACTCGGGGTAGTAGGTTTAGGTGTACTTGGTTTAAGTCTTTTGCTGATTATTTTTGGAAGTATTTTTGGTCTTGAGGGCGCAAGTGCAGTTAATAAAGTATTAGCTATTTTAACAGGCTTTTCATTCGGCGCCTCATCCATTGCTTTGTTCGCAAGAGTGGGTGGTGGAATTTACACTAAGGCAGCGGACGTTGGGGCTGATTTAGTTGGTAAAGTAGAGGCTGGCATTCCAGAAGATCATCCCCTAAATCCAGCTACCATTGCTGATAATGTGGGTGATAACGTGGGTGATGTTGCCGGTATGGGTGCCGATTTATTTGAGTCTTACGTTGGTTCCATCATTGGTACCATGGTATTAGGTGCGGCATTTATGACAATTCCAACGTGGTCGGACAATTTTCAGGGGCTCTCGGCAGTGTTGCTTCCCTTAGTATTAGCTGGTACCGGAATTCTTACCTCCATTGCAGGTACTTTTTTGGTTCGAGTGAAGGAAGGTGGAGACCCACAAAAAGCATTGAATCTTGGAGAGTTATTCTCCGGTCTGGTTATGCTAGTGGCGTCGTATTTTATTATTACCTGGATGCTTCCAGAAAGTTGGACATTTACTGGAATTGAATACACTAGTACAGGTGTTTTCATTGCGACTATTTTTGGATTGCTTTCTGGCTTAGCTATTGGTTTTGTAACTGAGCATTATACGGGTACAGGAACAAAACCTGTTCTTTCCATTGTTAAGCAATCCATAACTGGATCTGCAACTAATATCATTGCTGGTTTAGGTGTAGGAATGATATCTACAGCTATTCCAATCTTGATTATAGCCGTTGCCATTATTGGTGCTTTTAGCTTTGCAGGATTGTATGGTATTGCCATTGCAGCAGTTGGTATGCTAGCAAATACAGGTATCCAATTGGCTGTTGATGCCTACGGTCCCATTTCAGATAATGCAGGTGGTATCGCTGAAATGGCGGAACTAGAACCAGAAGTTAGAGAGCGTACCGATAAATTGGATGCGGTAGGGAACACAACAGCCGCTATTGGTAAAGGTTTTGCAATCGGTTCTGCTGCCTTAACAGCCTTGGCTTTATTCGCTGCATTTATTACTGCTTACGAAGCGGTTAACCCAGGATTAGAAGTAATCATCAACGTTACTAATCCGTATGTGATGGCTGCTTTATTTGTAGGAGCAATGTTACCCTTCTTATTCTCTGCTCTATCTATGAACGCAGTAGGACGCGCTGCAATGAGTATGATTGAAGAAGTTCGTCGTCAGTTTAAAGACATTCCAGAGTTGCGCGCAGCCCTTGACGTAATGAATGGTAATGACGGAAAAGAGTTTGCTGACTGGTCAAAAGAAGATCAAGCTACTTTTGAAGCTGCAGATGGTAAAGCTGAGTATGAAAAGTGTGTAGAGATATCTACCGCGGCATCCATTCGTGAAATGGTACTTCCTGGTCTATTAGCGGTAATCGTACCGGTCTTATTTGGTTTTGTTCCTGGTTTTATTAGTGATGATCCAACCTTAGGTGCTAAAATGTTGGGCGGTCTCTTAGCTGGTGTTACATCTGCTGGGGTACTAATGGCTCTTTTCCAATCTAATGCGGGTGGAGCTTGGGACAATGCCAAAAAAATGATTGAGGAAGGGGTGACTATTGACGGTGTTGAATACAAAAAAGGTAGTGAGCCACACAAAGCCGCAGTAGTAGGTGATACAGTTGGTGATCCATTCAAGGATACTTCTGGGCCCTCACTTAATATCTTATTAAAACTTATGTCTGTTGTGGCATTGGTTATAGCAACGATGATTTAATGATTATTTTCCAACCGATTTTGTTAGGAAAATAATGTCTTCAAATCAATTACTTAAACTGGTGTTCTTCCATGATCAGCGCATGGAAGAACTTGCCAGTTCAAGTTCAGACTCTTCTAAGGTCGATAGCGATGTACTTTCGTTATTTACCAAACCTGATCCGACCTATTCAAGGTTGTTTTTTATGGGAAGTGATCTTACAAACAATCGCTATGGAATCAATTTACTAGATGCCTATCCTTCCATAATTACCGTTATTGAAAAACTCTATACCATAGCTTTACCCTTAGAATGGTCAGATAAGCAAGGAATAGGGGATTGGATGCAAGATGCTCCGATAGATGCATATCTTCGATTAGTTCGGAAATCTAAAGACAGCATTGCTTCCTCAACAAATGGTTTGGATACTTCTTTGACAAACGATACCCCAGTTACGGGTACCAAGAATGTAGAACAAGCTTGGGGATACGAAGTAGAAGCTTCAGTACTTCATCGTTTGCTAATGAAAGATGAGATTATTTTAGTTAAACGCGCAGCAAGAGATGGCTACGATATAGATTTATTCAGTAAACGGAATCCCTATATCGATTTTTTCTATCCTCTACAATCTTTATTGCCGGAGGCATTTAGATTTTTTTCCATAAACGGTAAGCGAGTACATTCCAAAGAAGCCTTGTATTTTGAACAAACACGTCTCTATAAACCACCCCATGGTTTTGAAGAAGTTCATCCAGAATCCGTGCTTTAAATCATTGGTCTTGATGGTCTCATAAACCAAGCGGCATTCTTATTAAATAGTAGAATTTTACAGTACAATATAAGCCAACAAATATTTATCTTATTTAGACTATATTTAAATAAGGATGATCGTACCACTTACCACAACCAAAATAGGCGAACAAGTTCGTGTTAGTTGTCTAAACTGCACGAGTGAAGACACATGCAGATTGCAAGAGCTTGGTTGTGTAGAAGGTGCAACAGGAACTGTTGTTTCTAATCAGAAAAACATCATACTGCAAGTCGGTGAATGCCGGCTAGCGATTACGCACCCTTTGGCAATGAATATTTTAGTTGAACCGGTCTCCAAAAAAAAATAATCGTCTAACCTATAGAGACTCAGTCTATGTTGCTTTCTGATGCACGTGTTCAGCAAAAATATGAAGTTAAGCAGATACAAGGGGATGAACTTGTCAGAATTATGGAGATGGGTTTAACTCCAGGTAGTATTTGTGAAGTCATACGAAGGGCTCCTATGGGATATCCAATGGAGATAAAAATTCGCGGATATTTGCTAAGCTTACGAAAAAAAGAAACCGACGCAGTTGAGGTGAGTCCTATATGAGTAACCAGATCATTACTGTTCAAAAAGAATTATTGCGTCAACCTAGTACCATCGCTCTTGTTGGGAATCCAAATACAGGGAAGTCGACTATTTTTAATGCTCTTACTGGATTACGACAGAAAATAGCAAACTATCCAGGCATCACCGTAGAGCGCAAAATGGGTACCACCATTATCAATGGTGTCTTACATAAAATTATTGATCTACCCGGTGCTTATAGCCTAAATCACAAGAAAGCGGATGAGCGAATCACCTATGAAACTCTGATAGGGAGCTATGACCATGAAGAAAAACCGGACCTGCTATTGATGGTGGTGGATGCGAGTAACCTGGAGCGTAATTTATTTTTGGCCTCACAGGTCATGGATTTACAGATTCCTATGCTCATGGTTTTGACTATGAGTGATATCGCTGATGAGAGAGGTATTCGGATTCAGTCTAAGCAGCTGTCCGCTGTATGGGGGGTCCCAGTGATTTCGATAAATGCCCGATCTAAACAGTGCGATGTGCAAATTAAGCAAGCACTTGTAGAACAGGGGGTGGCTACTCCTAAACCTTTTCAATGGAATCCTTCAAAGCCACTCAGACAAGCCGTTGAACGATTGGATATGGAATGGCTCTCTAAGTATACTCAATTGCCAGCGCGCGCTCGCCCTATAGAAGCCTTACGACTTCTTGCAGAAGGTAGTCTTGAGGATAGTTTTTATTCGTATTCTGAGGAAGGAAAAGCCAAGAAATTAATCGACGAACTGCAAAACACTTTGGAAGCTCAGGGTGAAAATCCAACGGCTGCTGAGGTAGTGCAGCGTTATCGTTTTATTGGCGATAGTTCAGAAGGAAGTGTAACTAAGGAGCAGAAGAATGAGCAGACTTGGACTGATCGATTGGATAATGTACTCACGCATAGAGTAGCAGGACCCGTCATCTTTGTACTGGTCCTTTTGGTAATGTTTCAGTCTATCTTTAGCTGGGCCACTCCCTTTATGGATATGATTGATATGCTATTTATTGAGTTCGGTGCCTTTGTGGGTAGTTCACTGCCCGCAGGACTGTTAAACAGCCTATTGGTCGATGGTATTATTGCCGGTTTGGGAGGAGTGGTTATATTTCTGCCGCAAATTATTTTTCTATTTTTGTTCATCTACTTCTTAGAAGGTACAGGATACATGGCAAGGGCTGCGTTTGTGATGGATGGCTTTATGACAAAGGTCGGCTTACATGGTCGATCGGTTGTCCCTTTGATGTCCGGTTTTGCTTGTGCTATTCCTGGAATAATGGCAACTAGAACCATAGAGAACTGGCGTGATCGGCTGATCACGATTATGATTTTACCTTTTATGGCCTGTTCAGCTCGTTTACCGGTCTATGCGGTCATGATTGCTGCCTTTGTCCCTGACAAACGGGTCATTGGCTTTCTGACTTTACAAGGATTGGTATTTTTTGGGTTATATCTATTTGGTATCGTGATGGCAGTTGGATCTGCAGCGGTGATGAAGCGTATTTTTCCAACGGGGAAACCCACCCCTTTTTTAATGGAATTACCGCCGTATAAGTGGCCGAATGTTAGCTCGGTCGTAATCCAATCGTTAGAACGTGGTAAGATTTTTGTTACGGAGGCGGGGAAAATTATTGTAGCTATTTCTATTATTTTATGGGTTTTAGCTTCATTCCCAACCTATGAACCCACCGCAAGTGATTTAGCTGATATGGACACGAATGGGCAGATGAGTGAACAGATGCTATCGACCTTACAGTTGAATAAAAGCTATGCAGGAACCTTTGGGCAATGGATTGAACCAGCAATTGAGCCGCTAGGGTTTGATTGGAAAATTGGTATTGGCTTGTTGACTTCTTTTGCCGCCCGTGAAGTGATGGTAGGAACGCTAAACACGATTTATAGCATAGAAGAAACTGAAGAGCAGCTGGGATTGATAGAGCGTCTAAGGAGTGAAATAGATCCCGAAACGGGGCTTCCTAAGTACACTTTGGCAACAGCTTTATCCTTGATGATATTTTTTGCCATAGCCATGCAATGTATGAGCACTCTGGCCATCGTAAAGCGAGAAACAAATAGTTGGAAATGGCCACTGGTCATGTTTGGTTACATGACTGTTTTAGCCTATTTAAGTGCTTGGATAACCTTTGAATGGGCGAATACTTTTTTACTGGGCTAGGTTGTACACCTGCTTGAAACGCTATTTTTGATTCGCAATTAATACCGTAAAAAGAGATATTTGGCAAATGAATTTTTTAACCAAATTAGCTAACTCAATACGCGAATCCTCATCGGTATTGTGTATAGGACTTGATCCAAATAGTGCTCGATTGCCTGAGCAAGTTCGTGCTTTTTCTGAAGATCCGGTTGAACAGGTGGTTTATTTTTGCCATCAGATCATTCGGGCTACCGAGAAACATTGTGCAGCCTTTAAACCTAATTTAGCCTTTTTTGAAGCTTTAGGTCCTCATGGTCTGGATGCATTTAACCGTGTTGTTTCTGCTATTCCCAATCGTCACATAATTATAGCCGATGCTAAAAGAGGGGATATAAGCACCACTGCAGAACACTATAAGCAAGCATTTTTTGATCAATTTAAGGTGGATGCTATCACTCTGAATCCATTAATGGGTATGGAAACCTTAGAGGCTTTCAATGGCGATAGTAGTAAAGCGGTTTATGCACTGGCACTGACGTCCAATGCCGGTGCACAGGATTTTCTATTGGCGAGGAGTGGTAATTTTGAGAGTCTTTCAGCTCACATAGCCCATCAACTAGCCAATACCCAGAAGTATTCCGAGACTCATCTAGGCATGGTCATCGGTGCCACTCAAAGCCAAGTAGCGCAACAGGTCCTAGCCCTACATCCAAAGGCAGCCTTATTAATTCCTGGGTTTGGTGCACAAGGGGGGGATATTGAAGCATTGGCAACATTATTAGCAACCCACCCTGGACTACCCCTAATCAATTCTAGCAGAGGAATACTGTTCGATGTGAACGAACACACAGATAACGATTCGACCCATGGAAGTTGGCAAGAACGAGTACTAGACCGAACTCTTACTGCAAATCAACGATTGCTTCCCATTTTTGAACAATTGGAGCTGAATTAGAAAAACTATGAGTGTTACAGAGGTTATTATTTATACCGACGGTGCGTGCAGCGGTAATCCCGGACCAGGAGGTTGGGGAGCATTGTTACGACATAATGGGAAAGAAAAAGAACTCTCAGGTGGAGAAGCCCACACGACTAATAATCGAATGGAAATGATGGCGGTAATCGAAGCTATAAGAGCCATAAAAAAGCCCTGTTTACTTAAGATTCATAGCGATAGTGCGTTAATTATTAATGCGATGACGAAGGGCTGGATAGAGTCATGGCAGGCAAAAGGGTGGAAGAAGGCAGATAAAAAGCCCGTGGAAAATCAGGATTTGTGGTTGGAATTGTTGGAGGTGATTGGGGCTCATCAGGTGGAGTGGATCAAAGTGAAGGGACATTCGGGTATTCCAGAAAATGAGCGAGTGGATCAATTAGCGGTGCAGGCGGCCAAACAATTTATGTGAATATTTTTGTAGCTTCAAAACAAGAAGTTTAAAGTGAATCTCTAAATTAAATCATCATGGAAGAAAACAACGATTTCGCTCCTTTTCACCTTGCTTTTCCAGTGAAAGACTTAACAGAAACGCACCAATTTTATACTCAAATATTGGGTTGTAGCACAGGAAGAAGCTCTGATCACTGGATTGATTTTAATATGTGGGGTCATCAGGTGGTAGCTCATTTAAGTCCAGATGAGGCAAAAGAAGCTTCCAAAAATGCCGTAGATGGACATGGAGTCCCCGTTCGCCACTTTGGAGTAATTTTGAGTATGGAAGAGTGGGAAGCTTTGGCCGAACGTGTGAAAACCGCTGGTATCAGTTTTATTATTGAGCCTTATATCCGATTTAAAGGAGAGGCAGGTGAGCAGGCGACCATGTTCTTTTTGGATCCTAGTGGAAACGCATTGGAGTTCAAGGCGTTTGCCGATAAAAGCCAAATATTTGCTACCTAAAACGTTAGCTTCTTATCTAATAGAAATTATATGAGGTCTCTCAATTAAGTGTCTTGCTCAAACTCCGCTTCGATGTGTTCCACACGTTGTTGATATTCTTCCCACTGAAACATGAGCTCGGTCAATTCTTGCTTAATCTTTTCGTATTCTATGCTAGTTTCTTTCACCTGAACCGGATCCTCATAAAAATCGACTTCGGCCATAGTAGCCTCAATAGTACGTAATCTGGTTTCGCACCCCTCAATAGCGGTCTCTACTTGAGTAATTTTTTTCTTTAGAGGCCCCATTCGCTTGCTAAGAGCATTTCGACGTTCTGCTTCTAGGCGTTTTTTTTCTTTTTTTGAGAAAGCATCCGACTCCTCGGCATCGACATTTTTGAAGGTATTTTTACTTTTTTGAGGCGATTGTGCTAATTCGGTTTCCTCTTTCTTTTTATCCAAATAGTAGCTGACATTTCCCAGGAATAGCCGAACCGAACCGGGTTGAATCTCCAAAACTTTGTTTACGATGGGGTCTAGAAATGCTCTATCATGAGAAACAATCATGCAGGTACCTTCATATTGTTGAAGAGCTTGTTGCAGAACGGCTTTACTACTCATATCCAAGTGATTCGTAGGCTCGTCAAAAATGAGAAAATTTGCAGGTGATAAGAGCATTCTCGCTAAAGCAAGGCGTGATTTTTCACCACCAGAGAGTACTTTAACTTTTTTGAAGACATCGTCGCCAGTAAATAGAAAACTACCTAGTATAGATCGCAAACGGCTCTCTTTTTCACCAGATCCGGCTCCCATCATAATACCAAGAGGATCTTCAGTATCATCGAGTTCATCTGCTTGATGCTGCGCAAAATACGCATGTTGTACTTTATGGCCTAGCTTTTGGATTCCTTTTTGAATGGGTTCTAGTCCACTCATAATCCGGATAAGAGTGGATTTACCCGCCCCATTAGGACCTACAACGGCTATTTTATCTTCTCGTTCTATTTCTAAATCTATGCCATCGAATACGGTATGTTCTCCGTATCGTTTAACAACTTGGTCTAATTGAACGACGACTTGTCCTGTTCTCTCGGGTGTGGGAAAGCGGAAAGATACCGTATCGAGTTCAGATTCCACCTCTATTTGATCTAATTTTTCAAGTTGTTTTACTCGGCTCTGTACTTGTCGAGCTTTACTAGCTTTATATCGAAAACGGTCTATGAACTCTTGAGTATCCTTGATTTGTTTCTCTTGGTTACGCTGCGCATTTATGAGTAATTCTCTCTCTTCGGCCCATTTACGCTCATAAAAGCTGTAGTTACCCGCGTAATCCTGCAATTTTCCTTGTCGTATTGCAAGTGTTCGATTGGTTAGACTATCTAAGAAGTATTGATCGTGAGAAACTACAATAACTGCTCCATTATATTGAACCAAAAATTGCTCTAACCATTGTAGCGACTCAATATCCAAGTGATTGGTAGGTTCATCCAGTAATAGGTAGGTTGGATCTTGCAGCAATAGCTTAGCAAGGGCCATTCGCATGAGCCAGCCACCACTGAACTCACTCGTGGTTCGGCTAAAATCCTCCGAGCTAAAACCAAGACCCGTTAGCACCTTTTCCACTTTTGAGCGGATGCTATAAATACCAGATTGTTCTAATTCGGTTTGAAGAGAACCAAGTTGATCAAGATAACTTTCGTAGGAAGGGGAGTTAGGGTTCAGCTCTCCTAATGTGACTTGCATTTTTTGAACTTCCTTCTCTAAATCAAATATGCCTTGAAAAACACTCTCTACTTCTTCTACCACATTAAGGGAGAAATTAGGTTCTACCCCATCTTGTGGCAAGTAACCTAAGCTTTCGGTTTTACCCATGCTCACCTTACCTTTATCAACTTCTTGAAGTCCCATTATTACCTTGAGCAAGGTAGATTTTCCGGCTCCATTAGGGCCCACTAATCCAATACGGTCTCCTGGATTAATAATAACTGACATGTCATCAAGCAAGGCCCGATCACCTAATGAGAGGCTAATATTAGCACATTGTAGCATAATCTTTAGTTGGTAAATTCAATAGATTTTGCTTCAAGTGCACCCGCTATCAGCCGAGCGGTAATATCTAAGCCATCCGGGCCTAGTTGTGACATCGATTTTTCCTGACTCATACCGTATCCACCCCCCATAATTGGAGTGAAGCCATTTTCTATGAGGGTTTCAAGAGATCCACAATGCTGATAAACGCTTATCGTATTGGGGTTTGCTTGGCCATATTCATTATCGGTTTTTATGAGCTTAGTAGCTTCAACATATTGAGTGAGTATTCCCCATGAAAGAGCCGTTTGGCTTAATACAAAGGCGGCCATTTGATCACCAATAGGAAGGATAGAATCCACCCATCTGTCTTGATGAGCTAGCATTTTATCGGCATAACCAAGAAGTTTTTTTAGCCGGAAGGTGTATTCTTCCAATTTTTTGTCGGTGGTTTCTAGTATGAGGGTATTTTTTGGATTTGGATGGCTCTCTAGGGCTTGTTGAATGAGATCATAATACAAATCGTATATTTCATCACATAGGGCATGAGCCGCATCTAAATTGCCTGAAACAGCAGTGTCAGTAATAGCTAATAGCTTGTTATGAGTTTGATGGAATGCGGTAATGACGATGATAGCTCGATCGTATTCTTTTATGTAGTTAACTGCATTAACCAGATTGGTAACATCCGTGATACTTTGCCCTTCAAAACTTAATACGTGAATATCCTTCATTTTAGTAGCTACCTTATATCTGTTGGTGGGTGGCTAAGTTCATCGGAATAGAGCACAGGAAAATCGGGTCTAAGATTGTATCGGCTTTTCATAACCTGGCCATATGCTCCGGCACTACGAATAGCTAAAACATCACCACGTTGGAGTTTATTAAGTGGATAATCTTGGATGAAGGTGTCAGAACTCTCACAAATTGGGCCCACCACGTCATAATTAACTAAAGGTGCATTAGAGTTGCTCAGACTTAAGGCATCAATTTTGTGGGTGGCTTGATAAAGAGCTGGACGGATAAGTTCAGTCATGCCAGCGTCGACTATGGCAAAATTTTTAGTTGTACGCTCTTTAATATAAAGAACCCGGGTGAGTAGGCTACCTGCTTGGGCAATGATTGCCCGGCCTAGTTCAAAATGTACTTCTTGGTCTTTTCGGTGATTTAAATGGGTGTCAAATACCTCAAAAAAGGCTTTTAAATCAGGAATCGGTTCAGCGTTTGGATCACTATAGTTGACTCCATAGCCTCCGCCCATATTTAGGATTTTGATAGAAAAACCACGGTCTTCTATTTGCTCAATGTATCGGTTGGCTTTATGGCACAACTCAACAAAAGGTTCCAGACTTGTGATTTGAGAGCCAATGTGAAAATGAATACCTAAAAATTGAATATGGGAGAGACTGGGTAGTGCATCTAA
>CALKOA010000145.1 GCA_938091655.1 uncultured Balneolaceae bacterium
CAAATTCAGGTACATGTTGCCACAAATAGAAACAGTTTATAGATGATTCAAGAATACCTTAATTCCATTGATAATTTCATTGTAGTGGGTGATCGCGTACTTATTAAGCCTCGCGATATGGAAACACACACTCGAAGCGGATTAGTCTTACCGGCCTCTGTAAAGGAAAAAGAAGAGATACAAAGTGGGTATATCTTAAAGACTGGGCCTGGTTACCCTATCCCCAATACCGATGTTGAAGAGGCCTGGAAAGTGACCGAGGATACAAAATACATAGGTATGCAAGCCTCAGCAGGAGATTTAGCAATTTTTCTGAAGAGCCGTTCTCACGAAATTGAGTTTGAGAATGAAAAATACATCATTGTCCCCCACTCCTCAATATTATTACTCATACGGGATGAACTAGAGGTATAACGATCAAAAAAATTGACCCTATAAAAATATTTGAGAGGAAATCCAGCGACCCTGCGATGCCTGAGGGCGTTTCTCATAGTCTATTTGACGATGTACAGGCTATACTTCTAGCTAGTTTATTTATGTCATTTGGAGTGGCTTTATTCACCCAGCAAGAATTTTTAATTGGGGGAACAGCGGGTGTCGCCTTTTTAGGATCTTATGCAAGCTCATGGAGCTTTGGCCAACTCTTTTTTGTCATTAATATCCCATTTTACGGTTTAGCTTTGTGGCGGTTAGGCTGGTTTTTCACACTAAAAACATTTTTTGCTGTTGGCTTAGTGTCCATACTTTCCGATTGGATTCCACAATGGATTGTAATCGACTCTTCCATACCCCTTTTTGCTGCAATTTTTGGTGGTTCTATGATGGGGGCAGGCTTATTGATGCTCTTCCGCCATAAAGCTTCCCTAGGTGGATTAAATATTTTATCGCTATACCTGAGTAAATACCACAATGTAAATGCAGGGCGGTTTCAGATGGTTGTGGATGTAGTTATCATTATTTTGGCTATCTATATTGTAGATATATGGGCAACCATATATTCTGTAATTGCCGCTATATGCATGAATGCCGTATTGGCCATTAACTTTAAGAAAGGTCGGTACCTAGCTTCTTTAGACTCTTGAATTTTATGAGACTGCTTAATTCACATCCAACCCATCTTCCTATGATCAATCGAAAAAAGTTTTTATCAACCAGTCTAAAGGGAATAGCGGCTGGGGCTACCTCACTTAGTTTATTTCCTGAGGTGATCGCTAGGCCTTCACTCGTGAATACGGTTAAGGGTCCCATGGATATTTCCCACCGGCTTAGTGGATTTCAAGAACTACGCAGAAATGTAGGACTGTTTACTGGTCGAGGGGGTACCATTGGGTGGCTCTATAATTCGGAGGCATTGGTAGCCATAGATACTCAATTTCCGGACACTGCGAAAACCTTCATTAATGGAGTTAAAGAGCGCGGTGCATCCTCAATGGACTTGTTGGTAAATTCGCATCATCACAATGATCATACCGCTGGTAATGGTGTTTTTGCCTCATTTGCCCAACACATTATTGCACATGAAAACGTACCCGTCTATCAACGAATTAGCAATCGGGATGCAAACGCGACACCAATAACAGCAGATCAGCGGTTTTCTTCAAAATGGTCTGGGGATTTTGGGGATGAAACATTACACCTCATGCATTATGGTGCAGCACATACCGGTGGCGATACCGTTAGTTTTTTCGAAAAAGCACAGGTCGCACATCTTGGAGATTTGGTGTTTAACCGCGCTTATCCTTACATAGATCCCAGCTCAGGAGCTTCGGTTCAAAACTGGGTTAGAGTGTTGGATACCATTGTGGAAGAACTACCTAAGGATACCATATATATATTTGGCCATGGACACCCTGAGTTCGGAATCACTGGAACTTGGGAAGACATTAACCGAAAAAAGGCCTTCCTTGAGGAACTACTGACGCTAGGAAATGAGGCTCTAATGGCAGGGAAATCAAAAGAGGAATTCGCACAAATGGAGGTTATACCCGGATTTGAGGAATTTGCTGCTCCAGGATGGCGACTACCCCTGTCCTATAACCTGAATATTGTGTATGACGAACTACGTTCTAAATCCTGAGCTACCTTTAGCTAATAGAGGTAAAAGAACACATGAAGCCAAGGCTTTTTGAGAAGTTGTGTAACACGCTTGTTTGCTTATGGGCTACTTCGCTGTCTTTAGCAAAACTCATTTAGTAATCTCTTCTATACTGAAGGTCCATTCCTTCTCTAGAGTCTCCTGATTGAATAATAACCACATCCCAATACGGTTTTACTGAAGTCTGTAATAAAAAAAACGTGTTGGGTGACCTACCAGCCAATTCATTAACAATAAAAAATTGCGAACGTTCGGAGATTATCCAACCAGTTTTTAAAGCAGGACCTCGGCCGTCAAAACCAGTTTGGTCAATTTCAATAATGTCCATTCCCAAGCTCTGAATGGCCAATTCTTCAACTTCACTTTTTAACAGCTCTTCCCATAAATAAGAATCTTGGCTTACATAGCTGAGATAGTCAGCTTGCCAAATAGAGCTTGTATTTGTTGGTAAAAAAAATTGTGGCTCTACCATTCTACTTTGAATGGGTGAGGGATTTATATATAAACCATCACTGGTAAACCCTTGAAAAGCCCCATAATTAGCACATCCCAAACCAACGCTCAGGTATACTATCATTAAGACACAGACTAATTGGGTTCTTTTCATATTCATCTTATTTGCTGTATGGTTTTTGTTGTGTGATTAGTTGTGTGATATTAGCATCTATAATGAGAATGTAATAATCTACTGTGAAACCATTTTTAGTAGCCCTCATAAAACTCATTAAAATGCCTCTCCAATAGATAAGTACAACGCCCACCTTGCCCATGATTGCTTGCCTCGTACTCCAGGGATTATACCTAAATCTTCGGAACTAGGATTCAACTTATAGGCCAGATCAATTCTAATAGGCCCAATGGGTGCTCGATATCTAATCCCAGCACCTAAAGCCCATTGAATATCTTTTATTGTAATGTTTTCCGTATTCGCCCAAACTTGCCCACCGTCCAAAAATACAACTCCATATCCACCCCTCCATTTCTCAAACTGCTCTCTCCATTCCAGATTTAGAGTTAAAGAGGCCTTACCCCCGGTTGGGACAAAACTATACCTAGTTATTGCACCGTTTGATGTACTATCTACTCGTTCTACCCACTCCTTAGGTCCCAAGCTATGTCTTGCCCAACCCCGAACGAGGGTACTTCCACCGTTATAAAACCGGACGTCGGATGGAAGGCTATCACGATTTTGTTCAAAAATCCAACCCCCTCGAACTCGACTTGCAAAAACAGATTTATTCCCTACTGGAGTGTATTTCCGGATATCTAATAACAGACGTTGATAACTAAAATCACCCTCCCCAAAAAGTCCCGACAATTCTATGGTGGGTTGAACTGAAAACGTATTATACCCAACAATACCCTGCGAATGATACCTTGAACTAAGATTAAAGACCGATAGATTATAGGTAAGTAGACTATCTGGAATACCCTGACCCGCTTCTACATTAGACTCATCATTACGTGCAAAACGATAGGAGAATGTTCCAGTTAACCGGCTATTAACCACATAACTAAATGCGCTACCCATTCCTGAAGATGTAATATTATACGCTCTCTCGTCGCGGTATTGCATAAATGGGTGAATCCGAATACTACTTTTGGTATTGAATACATAGGGGAAAAGATAATCGGCCTCCAGATAGCGTTCGAAATAAGAAAGTTTTAATTCAGTAGAAAATTGCTGCCCTCCACCTCCTAAATTTCTATGAACCCATGACCATTGCGTTCGGAATAATTGATAACTATCTAATACACGAAAAGGACGCTCTAATCGGTCAAAATAACCCAGTCCACCTCTCCACTGAAACGAGCGTAATTCCTCTTCCTTCACTTCTACCTGCAGAGTTAACGCTTCATCATCTGACTGTTCAGAAATCTGTATCGTAGCCCGATCAAACAGTGGATGGGCATATAGTTGTGTAAGAGAATTATTTTTTTCGGTTTCACTGAAATATTGTCCCGTCTTAAGAGTGAGTTCCCTCTGAACTACTTTTTTTGGTACTGTCTGCTCACCATCTACAAGAATTTCTTGAATGATTGGCCTTTGCCCAAGAATAATATCAAAGCCTATTTCTTTTGCCTTGGTTTCAGTAAAACCCCTTCTGGTTAATTTTTCTCCTAAATCGCTCCGCATAACTACCTGTGCATACACATATCCTTTTTCTCGCAGCGCCGTACGCAAACGATTTTGTTCGCGCAACATATCCAACTCGGAATAGGTGCTATTCTTTAATCGTATGGCTCGGTTTAGTTGATCAATAAATAACAGCCCAAGTCCCTGTTCGCGTAATTCAATCTGAGCTTCAGCGCTCACGACTACGCCTTGGGTTCGAACCCAATTTAAACCTTCGGTATCTTCTAATTCAGAAGCTGCGGTAACTAAACGTATTTCAACCGACGAAATGGTAGTCGGCTCACCCAAGCTAATATGAAACCAAACATCCCAAAATACTTTGTTTGCAACCGGTACTATATGTGCATGTACCCCAGCATCCTCATATCCTTTGGCATTCAAAAAGCTTTTAAGCTGTTGTAATTGTTGCGTTATAATCATTGAGTCCCACCTTGGAAGATCTGCATTGATTAGATGAGGAAGTTCTTGAGAAAAGTTATACAATGACCAAGCTTGCGCCAATGCCCACTGCTGTTTCCACCAAGCTGGTGTTTCGGCATTTATCTGATTTCGTAAAATAGGTTCAGTAAAACGCTCCTGACCTCCAAAACGAATGGCTCTCACTGGTATCTTTTCGGGTATGTCATTAGGCCAGTTAAGAGCGTTTTCTTCCACAACAAAACCGCCCATAGCGGGCTCTATCTGTCCGAATGCATCTTCCGACAAATAGAGACCGACCACAACCAATAAAATAAATGGGGCCCTCAAATACGATTTCATACCTATAAAATTCACTATAATTCAATATCTAAACAATCAATCAATAATATAGTATCTTAGAAACAAGCAAAAATAGTTTTAGTCTTTATCTACCATATAATTATGAAACTTTACTCTCGCTTTTTTTCTAGCATCACGTCTCATAATCGCCAAGTCTGTTTACTTATTGTACTCTCTGGTGGACTTTTTCTTTACAGTTGCTCTACTACCGAGCCCTTCAGTGGGTATTCCTACGATCCACCAGATGTTACCGATACCCAAGACAAGGAAATTCTTTACCAGAACAAACGTGTCATTGGGTTTGGGCAACCTCGTATCTGGATTAGCAATGAATTTTCGGGTGCCCGAGTTTCGGATGCCTGGTTGGCGTCAGGAGTAGTTCAGGATACCGTTGTTATTCGAATTAAACCAGAAAATGCTCCTATTAACAACTCACCATGGTATGCTTTTCAAATTTGGAGTGACCAAGCTCATGAAGTACTAATTCGTTTATCATACGAAGGTGCTCGACACCGATACATCCCTAAATTTGCTAGCATCTCGGATCCAACAAACTGGAATCTATTGCAGGATAGCATCTCCTATTCAGTGGACGGCTCGGTTCACTTTAACGTACAAATAGGGGCCGATAAACAGTGGATTGCAGCACATCCTATTCACCCAAATAGCGTTGAAGCATTACAAGAATATCCAGAATCTCATGGTTTTGGTTCAGAGATTTTAGTGGATACGATTGGTTATTCACACAATAATAGGCCCATCCTTCAATGGCAAAGCCAAGATGCTGCCGAAATAGAGAAAGAGGGCTTGTTACTCCTTTTTTCGAGGCAACATCCCCCCGAGGTGTCTGGCTATCGCAGTTTTCTATATTTCTTTAACAGGTTGATGGGTACCGACGAGCTTGCGCAAGCGTTTAGGTCCAACTTTCACATCGTTGCCTATCCCATGATGAATCCAGATGGAGTCGAACAAGGGCATTGGAGGCATAATTCTAAGGGAATAGACTTGAACAGAGATTGGGAATTTTTTCGCCAACCTGAAACCAGATCCGTCAGAGATGCATTATCTCCTTTAGCAGATGGTCGGTATAATGTGGTTTACGGCATAGATTTTCACTCCACCAACGAAAACGTCTTCTACCCTATCAATGAAGAAGTAATCACCGGCATAGACAACTTCACCCAACGCTGGTTCCCCTACGTAGCCGAAGCAAATCCAGAGTTAAACTTCCGAAGCGAAGAATTTGAACCCAACTCACCCATTGCAAAAAATTGGGTCTATAAAACCTTCGGCACCGATGCCCTGACCTTCGAAGTCGCGGATGAACTAAGCGAAGAAGCAATACAAAGCTTGGGTCGTTCGGCGGCTGAATCACTCATGAAGTTGTTACTAGAAGAATTAGTAGCCGCTGAGCAATAGCCGAAGCATCCACAAATAGCACCGGCAACAAGCTGCAGCAGCAAAGCCAAACCATAAAGTATTGAACATTGGCATGCAGATGAATCCAAGAAATATAATGTACCACCAGGGTCACGACCACGGGCACAGAGGTCACAATCACGACCACGGGCATCATCATCATGCCGTTGATAAAGACCTTCCCACCTACAAACTCTGGATTTCCATACTTCTTAATCTGGTCATTACCTTGGCGCAGTTCATAGGGGGTTTGGTATCTAATAGCCTTGCTTTATTGTCGGACGCAGCACATAACCTCAATGATACCGTATCCTTGGGAATAGCACTCTTCGCACGTAAAATTGGGCAAAAAAAAGCGGACTCGGATAACACATTCGGCTACAAACGCGCCGAAATCATAGGCGCTTTCATTAACCTTATCACCTTAATCATTATTGCACTAGTATTGATAAAAGAAGGGGTTGAACGTTTTATGGAGCCTGTATCCATAGATGGATCCATCATGTTATGGGTTGCTGTAGTCGGCCTGTTAGGTAATGTAGTCACTGCCATTTTACTACATAGCCAGCGGAAAGAAAATTTGAACATGAAATCGGCCTATTTACACATTCTTTCAGATGCTTTTTCTTCCGTTGGGGTTATACTTGGGGGATGGCTAATACTCTATTACCAATGGTATTGGGTAGATAGTGTGTTGACCATTGGAATCGGAATCTACATTCTCTTTCATTCCTACCACATGCTTCGGGAGAGTATTGATATATTGATGGAGGCTACTCCCGGTCATATTTCACTACCAGAACTTGAGAACGGTCTAAAAAAAATAGAGATGGTTGATGATATACATCACCTACATATTTGGAATTTGAATGAATCTCAAACGCTCTTAGAATGTCATGTGCGCATCGATGAATCGAATATGCAATATATTGAGCGGATCAAAAAAGCCATCAAAGATTTTTTAAGCGCTTCATATAATATTCATCATTCTACCTTAGAATTCGAATGGTTGCCTTGTGCGGATGAACATTCGGATTGTCGCTGAGGTATGTTCTTCATAAAATATCCTTTCACTATACTCCTAAACCCGCCTGTTATGAACGCCAATTCTACCTTAGCTAAGCCTTACTCCTTTGTGCTTACCATTATTTTTCTATCCTTTTTATTGACTCAAAGTGCCTGCATGAATGACTACAAAGTCATTGATGATATGAACGATGCTTCGTTTGAGTTGGTAAATCAAGACAGTGTAAGGGTAATATTCCCGGAAGATTTTCGTGGACAATATGTGGTTATGGGATTTGTATACACTAATTGCCCCGATATTTGTCCTTTAATCACCCAGAACCTAATTAAAATTCAAAAGGATTTGGGCTATCCTAGTAATGTACAGTTTTTAGGGGTGAGTTTTGATCCACTACGAGATACCCCAGAAGTCCTACACCGTTATAAAGAAGTGTTTAAAGTAGACGAAAATGTCAACTTCCTCACTGGTGAGCCTAAAATGGTTCAAAGTTTTATGGATAGTGTTAGAGTACGAACCCAAGAATCTATGCGTACAACCACCGATAGTGGAAAAGAAATCTATTTTCTAAATCATTCTGATAAAATTATGGTGATGAACCCAAAGGGTGAAATCATTATTGAATATGGTGGCAGTATGCCTTCTATTCCAACACTTATTGTTCAAGATTTACAATCACTCATTCAATAATTACCATTTTATGAATAACCAACGCCATTCATTTAGCTTAGTCTCTACTCGTACTATGCCACTAAACTTACTCCTCTTATTTGTATCTATAAGTCTAGGGCTTATGCTTGGATGCACCAATAAGCTTGATCGACCCGATTCAGCTCTTGCGGAACAAGGTCGCCTAACCGATTCATCCATGGCTAAATCGGAATGGAATATTGCCATAGAAGATGCTTGGGCACGTCCTACAAAAGCGGGCATGATGAGTGCTGCTTACTTTACTATGTATAATGTTGGTTCGGTTTCCGATAGTCTTGTTCAGGCTTCCTCAAATGCTTCTAAGGATGTGCAAATACATTTGAGTTATATGAATGATGGAATCATGGTGATGGAAGAGCAGCCATTTGTTGCCATTCAAGCTTCTGAGCAAATCCCTTTCCAACCGGGAGGGTATCACATAATGATTATTCAACCAACTATGGATATGCAGGAGGGGGATAGCATTAGCTTGTCATTATATTTTAAATCCGGAATGATCATAGAAGAAACGATACAGGTTGGAAATCCGGCAAAGTGAGCAAAATATTTGCCAAACGTGAGCCATAAAAAAACCCCCAGACCTGTCAGGATCGGGGGTTTAAGTCGGTTTGAGTTATTCGGAGTATGAATCTACAATATGCCTAAATAACACCGTACAACTCGAAAATGGTTCCCAAAAATTTATCTATACGAGCTATATACGGAAGTGCTTCCGTCCGAATTAATTAAGAGTACATCATAGGGATCTGGGTTAGGGCCTTCCATCCCTGGTGACCCCTCTGGCATACCTGGAACTGAGAGTCCTATAGCATCTGGGCGTTCTTTGAGCAAACGTTGTACGTCTTCGGGAGGTACATGGCCCTCTACAATGTACCCATCGATCATAGCCGTATGGCAAGAGGCTAGTTCGTTAGAAATACCCTGCTCAGATTTAATAGCCCCTAATTCCCGAGTGACCTTTTCAGTAACAAAAAAACCTTCTTTGTTCATATGCTCGGCCCAACGTGTACAACACATACAGCCCTCATTCTTGTACATGGTAACTAAAATAGCGCCTTCGGGAGCTTGCATGACAGGACTTATAGATTCCATGCTTGTCTCAGTCGTAGTTTGGGACTGTTCGGTATCTTTAGAAGGCCAAAATAGGATAGCCACTACTAAAACGGTAATAAAAGACCCTAAA
>CALKOA010000146.1 GCA_938091655.1 uncultured Balneolaceae bacterium
ACTATTTCGAGTAGTAACATGTACACCGGTAACATATGCCAGTAATTCATCAAGTGAACTAGCTGGGATTGCTCGAATATCTTGTTGAGACAGAATACTAATTTGTTTGCCTTCACTAAAAAGAGAGGAGGGAAGCCTTCCTCCTTGTATGATGATGCTGTCCAAACGTATGGATTCCTGAGCGTTAACGAACGGGGTATACATCAACAAGAATAACAATAAAGAGCTAAGGCGTAATTTGAACAATGGAACTAAGTTAGAGTGAGTTTGATAAAGAATGTTGGTTAGCTGAAAATACTTACCACCCAATGGTTCCTTTGTTGTTATCTCCGGCCATTTCACTACGATTTTCGTTGGGATCCTCTGGCATAATAAAGCCTGCAGGAGGGCTAAAAGCATCGTAGCTCCAATAGGCTAATGGATCCTCGGTAACAAAATTAATAAAGGTTCCAACAATAGGTAAAGCGGTACGGGCACCTTGTCCAATAGTATAGGCACGGTCGGTTGGGAAACGAATTCTACGGTCCTCACCACCCACCCATGAACCCATAACTAGGTGAGGTGTCATCGCTATAAACCAGTTATCTGCTGAATTTTGTGTGGTACCTGTTTTACCGGCTATGTCTTGCCTAACGCCATAGACGTTGCGTAATCTAACTCCTGTACCATTGTATCCATCGCCGCCTCGAATAACACCACGCATCATATCTACCATTAAGTAGGCTGTTTCGGGACTGATTACTTCTTGTTTATATTCTGGATGATATTCTACCAACACATTACCTTCTCGGTCTTCTATTCTAGTGATGGCAATTGGGTCTATATGAACCCCCTCATTGGCAAAGGTAGTGTAGGCGCTAGTTATCTCGAGAAGCGAAACTTCGGCAGTTCCTAATGCTATTGAGGGATAAGCGGGCGTTTTCGACATATCAATGCCTAAGTTAGAGGCCATTGCTTTAATTTTTCTAGCAGCAGGATCTAGTTTCCACAATTCATTGGTTCCAGGCTCTCCTGCAATTTCAGGGAGCAGACGTACCGTTATGTTATTCAGGCTCCTCGCCAAGGCTTCACGAAGACTGATGTTGATAGGACCAGTAGCAACGGTTTCATCTTTGGGATCCCAAACGCTCCCATTTCTGTCATAATATTTTGTGGGATATTTTGAGAAGGTATGGTAGGGCTTATATCCATTATCAATGGCCAAGGCATACACAAAAGGTTTAAAGGTTGAACCCGCTTGTCTCCTTGCTTGATAGACATGGTCGAATTGAACATTTCCATAATTTGACCCTCCAACCCAAGCCATAACATTACCATTAGAAGGGTCAATGCCCACAAAACTTGCTTCTAATCTGGTTCTTGTTTTTAAGACGGAGTCCACAAAAACGGAATCTATTTTCAGGCTATCTAATACAGCTTTTCGAAGAGTAGTTTGGTAGGTCTGGAATCCATTTTTGTACTCGTCGGTATCCTCTAGGAAGCTGTCCAAAAAGGAGGGGTATTTTTCCCATAATCGATCCATGTATATCCCACTTCCTGAGCTTGTCCATTCTCGCTCAAAGATATTCTGCAACGAATCTAGTTTCACTTGAACAGCTCTTTCTGCGTGAGCCTGTAATCGTGAATCGATGGTAGTGTGTATGACCAAGCCATCTGTGAATAAGTCATAGCCATTTTCTTGTGCCCATGAGTCAATTTTTTGACGCACATATTCCCCAAAATAGCGATTCACTCGCCCCGATTTGGAAGGAGGTTGATAATCTAACTCTATGGGCATAGCACTATACTCACTTAGCTCGGAATCGGATATATATCCTTGTCGATTCATCAGGCGCAGGACTATGTTTCTACGCTGTTTTGATCGCTCAGAAAATAATCTTGGGTTATAAGCATATACCGCATTTACCGAACCTACCAATGTAGCTGCTTCTAAGATGTTCAACTCTTTGGCAGACTTATTAAAATGAGTTCTTGAAGCCGCTTCTATTCCGAATGCACTATTGGAGTATTCTACGGTATTCAAATACATTTCAATAATTTCTTTCTTGGTATAGTTCTTTTCAATTTGAACGGCTGTGATCATTTCTCGGAATTTTCTATTAACCGAAAATTTTTGTCCAATTTCTTTGTATAAATTCCTGGCCAATTGTTGGCTTAAGGTTGACCCACCTTCCACTCTTCCCCTCAAAATATTGATAGGGATGGCTAAGGTCCTAAACATGTCCATTCCCCAGTGATTGTAAAAACGGTGATCTTCCGTAGAGATAAGGGCATGAACAGCGTAGGGTGAAATGTCTTGGTATCTAACCCATGTCCTATTTTCAGTGAAATATTTATCCAGCACAACTCCGTCTCGGCTTCTAACCTCACTGGCGATAGCGGTATCTGGATTTTCTAGTTGATCGATTGAAGGGAGTCCTTGAAATAAAATAAATCCGTAGGTACTAATGATCACGAGTCCAATAACGATCGTACTACCAACCACAATTAGTGCTTGTTTGAGTCCGCTGGCTAATGTGGATCGGTTACCAGATTCTTGAGCTATTTGCCTTCGATACTCTGGGTCACTAAAATAACGTTCTTGATCTATGTTGTTCTGTTGGCTCATAATGCGTATGAGGGTTTTTCCTTAACTACCAATTTACTTTTTCGGTCTTCCCATTCGGCATGGACCCAACCTTGCTTAGAGTAGGTTAAAACTAGGTTATTTTCGTAATATGGTCCGGTATTTATATATTGCCCATCTCTGCTATGTACGGTCCGTGCTAGATGGTCATGACCAGCAATAATTACATCAATATCGTAAAATTTAATTAGATTTTTATATGCGGAATCGATGATCACTTGGGCTGGTTTTTCTTTTTTTTTGCTAAAATTGGAAAAGGATTTCATTATTGACCACGCCTTAATAGGTGTAAAGAAATACTGGAACAAGGTAATAAACGAGGCTGACCTAAGTATGGTGTGTAACATTGGACGTTTAAGTGGACTTATCACGTCTCCACGAATAGTAGTTTTTTTTGTAGGTAGCCCGTCTCCGTGTAATAAACACACTGTTTGGCGATCTAAATCAATTTTACACCCATCATCGAATACTTTGCAGCCGATCGAAGTAAAATACCCTGCATCCCAATAGTCATGGTTTCCCAAAATATAGTAGGCGGGACCACATTCTTGATTGTACTTTTTGAGGGTATCCAAAACGATTGAACCTAGTGGAGGAAGGATTGTCTCACTGGGAGTTTGACTACTTTCAAAAGGTGTTTTTCTTATCGTTTGGGCTGGGAATTCCATCCAATAGTCAAACACATCACCCAGTAGGTAGAGTTGAATTTTTTTTTTGGCAGCGTAGTTAATTAGGGAGCATAGACTATGTTCGTAGTTTCCTCCCATCAGGGTAGAACCGCCCAGATGTACATCTGCCAGAAATATGTGAGTTGGTTCTATATAAATAGATTGACTCATAGACTAAGTGCTTACTTAGAACGGTGGGTGATGAAATCAATAAGTTGTAGTAGTGGACCAGCGGAGGTAGAAGAAGCTATGTCACGTAATTCGTTTTTGGCTTTTGTAGCATATTCCAGCATGATTTCTTCTGCATGAGAAATTCCTTTGTTTGTAGACACAAAATCAACAATCTGCTGAACCTCAGAACTTCTTTTTTTTCTTTTTTTCATGAGCTTCTTATAAAGCCGAGCATCTGATTGGTTAGCATGTTGCAACGCCTTTATAAATGGTAGAGTGACTTTACGCTCGACAATGTCATTACGTTTTGGTTTACCAATTTCGTTTTCTGAATAGTCTAATAGGTCATCCTTTATTTGAAATGCCATCCCAATATGTTTACCAATAGCATACATTTTGGCATGTATTTCCAGGTTGTCGGTGGTTGAAACGGCACCACATTCGCAACAAGTAGCGATTAGACTGGCTGTTTTTTCTTCAATAATTTGATAATAACGTTCTTCGGTCATGTTAAATAAACCGGCAGTCTTTAATTGTCTTAATTCTCCTTCGCTCATTTTTTGGACCGCTCGGGATTGCACCTCTAATAAGGTATGTTCGTTATTTTCGAGTGCGATTAACAATCCTTTTGATAGTAAAAAGTCTCCCAATAGTATAGCGGCTTTGTTATTCCATATGTTATGGATGCTTACAAAACCTCGTCTAGAATGGGCTTTATCTACCACGTCGTCATGCAGTAAGGTGGCCGTATGAAGCAACTCAATCATAGTTGCAGCTATCATACTTCGTTGGTTTATGCTCCCAAACAATTGTGCACTCAGAAAAACAAGAATAGGGCGAACTTCTTTTCCTTTCTGTTTTATTAGATATCGAGTTAACGTATCTAACAAAGGTACATCAGATTTGATGGTCCCTTTGAAGAATGCTCTGAAATCGATTAAATCGCTTTCGATGCTGCTGGTAATATCAGATAGCTTAATATCCAAGGAATTAAATAATCTTAGTTTTAAGTTTTAGATGAATAGCCCAAAAGTGAACAATTTTTTGTAAACTTGGATACCTCAAATGTAGGCATAATGTCTGTAAATTATTGAGGTACTACGATTTTTCACTCAATAAATCACTCAACAGAA
>CALKOA010000147.1 GCA_938091655.1 uncultured Balneolaceae bacterium
TCATGGGTTGTTTACGAGTAATTGTGTTTCTAAAATTTGTGTGACGCTTGTTCATAAAGTCTGAAATAATCATGGCTAAGGTACATATTGTTGGATTCTAAGGACCTATAAAATGAATTAGTCTACAAGTGGAACTCTACCAACAGCTAGATCGTAGTTAGCTTTTGCCGTCAAGTAACTAAACACGGTCTGGGCATAATTTAGTTCGGCTTCCTTAACTTGTAATAATGCTTCTGTTAATTCGAGTGTTGATCCTAGGCCGTTGTCTAAACGAATTTGTGCTCTATTGTAGCCCTCGTTTGCTTGTGCTACCGCTTCTTTTCTAGCTTGAGCGATTTCAAAAGATTCATATACTTGTTCCATCGCGGTTTGTACCTGATGAGAAGCATTCTCCTGAGCTTGTAATTGTTGGAGAACCAAATCCTTTTTCGAAATTTGGACCCTTTGTAGATTGGACATTCGCTCCCAGCCGGAAAATAAAGGCATATTTACCCGCAAACCAATGGTCTGAAAACGGGCACTGTTCTCAAAAAAGGTGGGTGAATCTGGTTCTGCTGCAGACCATTGTAAATTATAGTTTGCAGTAATGACAGGAAGAAAACGAGCTTTCTCTGCCTGAATTTCCTTGTCTTTTAGATTCAAAGAAGCCTGTAAAAGACGTAAATCACCTCTTTGTTGATCAAGACCTAGCCCATCCCCTTTTTGTTGGCTTGGTAACTGGGTCATCCGATCTACTTGTTTAATGCCCAAATTTTCTTGACTAACTGCTTGTTCACTGTAAATATTAAATTGGTTCAAATCACCTTTTACCCCATACTCCAATTGAACAGGAATTCCCATGATCAATGCCAATACTCGCTTGGCTTCGGCTATATCATATTCGGCTTCAATTAAAGATGGCCGTAGATTACTTAGTTGGACTTCGAGTCGCAAGACATCATAGTCGTCCAACAAGCCCAATTCCGCCCTTTTTTTGTTTTGAGATAGATTTTCCTCTAATCGATTAATTTGAGCGGCTTGTAAACGAGCCACTTCTTGAGAAATAAGCACTCGGTAGTATGCTTGTCGAGCCTGAGTAACAACATTTTGTGCGGTAGCCCGATAGTTCTCAGTTTGTACCGCTCGAAAAACAGTTGCCGTACTAACTCCAACCAGTGCAGGCCCCTGAAAAATATTTTGCTCTATCGTAAACCCTCCCTGCCAATTATTATCCGTTCCAAAAGCAATAGGCACCAATTTATTAGGGTCACCATTTGGATCGAATACCGATTCAGGAATGAAATTTACAGGTATCTCTACGTTACGCGTGTAATTCATGGAAGTAGAGATGTCCGGTACTAGATTAGAGTAAGCAATAAATACCAACCGCTCGGCATCCTCGACCGACAAGGTTGCTCTACTCAAATCTGGATTGTTCGCTAGAGCTATGGTTAATACATCCTGAAGGTCCCATTGGGTATCATTTACATTTTTATAGACAGAAAGCGTGTCAACCTGCGCGTTAATCGAGCTACTGGCAACAAACCATATTAGCAGAAACAAACTTGATATAATGAACCGTGAGATTTTTGGAGTCATTGTTAACTTAAATATTTGTTTAATGGAGTTCATGAAAGAAAAAATTCTGTTGTCCTGTCGAGGTAGTTTAGCTAAGCATTGCATTCTTTAGGTATTAGCGGCTATGCCACAACCGAGTATGTGCATGTAAGCATTAAAAAGTTCATTTTCTTGCATTCCTATACGTTCTAATAGCTTAAAGTGTTCATAATTTTGATGCATATAACTGATTGTTACCACACCATGCGAAGTTGACCAAATTAGGAGAGCTAGCTGTTCGGCAGGGAAATCGTTTTTAATGGACCCGTCGTCAATACCTCGTTGGATAGCCTCAACCATTAATCGGAAACCCTCTTGCCTATTTTGGGTACAGAGCTCTAAATAATCACTTTCTCCACCAACCCCAGACGAATGAAGATTATCCAAAAATTTCATTGAACTGTAATACTGCGGATGATCTTTTACATAATTCAAATAACGCTCACACAACTCACGAACGAGCATGAGACCATTGCGATTGGATTTGAGAACTTCTTTAAATGATTCATTGAGAAGATGAATGGCCCGATAACAGATACCTAGCACCAAATCGTTTTTATTCTGGAAGTATTGATATAGTGACCCTTTGCTTACCTCTGCTTTTTCTGCAACATCTTCCATGCTTAAATGATCCAAACCCTTCTCTATTAGAATAGACTCGGCAGCATCTAGCATGATACTACGCTTTCGCTCTCTCTCTCGAATTCTACGTTCTGCAACGCCCATTGGGAAGATGAATGATTGTCAGGGTTATTATAAAGTGATTATAAGTCATTTACTGGTTTCATTTATGCTGGTATAGTTTTTTGATTCAAATAATTTGTTCAGTCTATACCTCTAAATAACAATGAAAGTGAACAATTATCTGTACTACCTAGCTAATAAATGAACGCGAGTCAATAAATGACCTAGATTCAAAAAATAAGGACTTTATAAAAAAGGTCAAATAATATTTTTTAAGTTTTTTTTGAACTCAATGATTAATAGCAGAACTTTAGCGGCCTTTATTTCATTCGTTTTACTATGAAATTATTTCATTGCAAAAGTAGTGTACTTGTTAAACAATTTGACTAGTACCTATTTCCACACAATCATTTGAATGAGTCAACTATGATGCTGAAAAAATATATCCCTGATATACTGCTCATTTTAATTGCCATCATCTGGGCATTGAATTTCAGCGTGGTCAAAGTAAGCCTTCAAGAAATCGATTCTCTCAGTTTCAACGCGTTGCGTTACATTCTAGCAGCAGGGTTACTCGCTTACACCGCGCGAGCCAGAGGTTATTCACTAAAGGTTAATCGGGAAGATTTTTGGCCCCTAGTTGGGATCGCTTTAGTAGGCAATGTACTTTATCAATTGTTTTTTATAATTGGCGTCGACTATACCTATTCGGCCAATGCCGCGGTTATCTTAGGCACTATACCGGTTTGGGTAGCTCTGTTATCTCACCTGTTCACCGATGAAAAACTAACTCGCTATAAGTCCATTGGAATTGGCTTAGCTTTCACCGGTATTGTACTCATTGTTACAGGTTCTAAAGCAGGCATTTCAATTGCATCAAAGACCTTTTTGGGCGATGTGATTATTCTATGCGCCGCTATATCCTGGGGTGTATACACTATTTTGGCCAAGCGTTTTCTTAAAAAATATCCCAGTACACAATTCACAGGGGTTATGTCTCTTATCGGGATGATTTTTTTGCTCATTATCGGTCTTCCTAGCCTGATACAAGTCAATTGGGCGGGCATTTCACTTAAGGGATGGGGTGGTATTTTTTATAGTGGACTGCTGTCCATAGGGCTGGCTTATTTGATATGGAATAATAGTGTTTCGAAGATTGGGGCGGTACGTACCGCCGCATATCAGAACTTAGTACCCGTACTTGGCTTAGTATTTGGGGTTGTGTTGCTTCAAGAAGCCCTTACATTGCAACAATATTCCGGCTCTACTTTGGTCATTATTGGTATTATCTTCTCGCGATTTTAATTTTACGCACGTCTATCTAAATCGTATATTAAGAATAATTTCTACTGTTATAGATTTTTATGCATTTATTCTTAACTCGCTTTACAAAGCTCTCATTATGCTGGCAATTGTCTGCAGTATATCTCTTAAGTTTGGTTCTTTTTTCCAGCGTTACCCATGCCCAAAATAATACGGAACGCAACAATACAAGCTACGGGACTAAATACTCAAATAATTTCTATGTAGATGAAGCCGGGCTTCAACTAGCTGTCAATGCTACCCCTCTTGATAATTTTATTGATCCTAATACCTACGAATTAGGCCCTTATGATGTTATTAGTTTACAAGGTATTGGGCTTACAGAATTCAGCTATCGAGC
>CALKOA010000148.1 GCA_938091655.1 uncultured Balneolaceae bacterium
GTACAAATCTGGCTGAATTCCCATTGAAAAATAGACGGTAGCTGAAAAGAAATCGACATTTGGGTCAATATTTTTTTCATTTTTCATCGTATTCAACATATCCATAGACCAACGGTACAACTCTTCATGCCCAGTTTCTTCGCTTAGTGATTGAGCCATTTTCTGAAGGTGACGAGCTCTTGGGTCAAAAGTTTTATAAACACGGTGGCCAAATCCCATAATCTTTTCTTTTTTGGCCAATTTATCTTTCGTAAATGCAACGGCGTCGGCGTCTTTGCCTTGTTCTTCTAATTCCATTAGCATTTGCATTACAGCGGTATTCGCACCACCATGAAGAGGCCCTTTTAAGGTTCCGATAGCAGCAGTAACCGCAGAATATAAATCTGATAGTGTACCACCAACTGTTCTACATGTGAAGGTAGACGCGTTCATGCCATGCTCTGCATGGAGAATTAAACATAAATCCAAGGTCTTTTCAGCCTGGATTCCAAGTTCTTCACCATTGAGCATATACAGAAAATTAAAAGCGGTAGAACCAGTAGTTTTAGGTTGGACAATTTCTTTGCCACTTCTAAGTCGTGAAAAAGCAGCGATGATAGTAGGTAGTTTCGCTGTTATATTGATGGCTTTTTCGTAATAGGAATCGTCGGGGAGATGAATATCGGTTTCTGATAGCATAGAAGTAGCAGTTCGTAAAACCGACATTGGTTTGGATTCCTTGTCAACACTGTGCAAATAATCCACAACAACCTTTGGAATATCTCTTCGGGCCTGAAGTTTATGCGTTAAATCTTCTAACTCGTTTTGCGTAGGTAAACGATCGTTCCACAACAAAAAGCAAACTTCCTCAAAGGTACTTTTCTCTGCAAGCACATCTATATTGTATCCAGTATAAATGAGCTCACCATTTTGCCCATCAATAGAACTTTTGGTGGTGGAAAAAGCAACTACGCCATCCAAACCTTTATTGATGTATGGGTAAAGTGTTTCGTCAAAACCGGTATGTAAATCGTTTGCCATGGTGTTCCGAAGTTTAGTTGGATGTTCAGGTTACTCTTGCCTTTTCGGTACCTTTCAGTGCGAGTTTGCGTGAGGACTCTCTGCATTTGTGTAATAAAACAGGATGTTACGTCTCTTCAAGAGTGAACTATAAGTTAATGAAACCCAGACAATAAATTAAGTGCTTAAAGCGCTTTTTTTGCAGCTTCCCAATGCCTATCCATTTCTTCTAAACTAAGGTCATTCAAGGGGCGATTTTCTTTTTCAGCTTGCTGTTCTATGTACCGGAAACGCCGCTCAAATTTTGTATTTGTGAGGCGTAAACTATCCTCGGCTTGTAAATCAAAAATGCGCCCCATGTTCACCATTGAAAAGAGTAAATCACCAAATTCTTCGGCTCGATCTTTGGCTGAACCCGATGCTAGGGTCTCTTTGAATTCTTGGGTTTCTTCTTCGACTTTCTCCCATGCTTGTTCCCACTCAGGCCAATCAAAGCCCACATTGGCTGCTTTTTCCTGCATTCGTTGTGCTCGTATGAGTGCAGGCATCGGTTTAGGTAGTCCGTCTAAGGTCGACTTTTTACCTTCTTTCTTTTTAATCATCTCCCAATTCTCAGAGACCTCTTCTTCGCTACGTACCACTTTGTCGCCAAATACGTGTGGGTGCCGCCTGATCAGTTTCTCCATGAGAGTCTCAATTACATCCTCTACAGTAAAGTGGCTACTTTCCGATGCCATTACACTATGGAAAACAACATGGAGGAGGAGGTCTCCGAGTTCTTTTTTAAACTCTTCAAAATCGTCATTTTCTAGAGCTTCTAGTGCCTCATATACTTCTTCGACTAAGTTATCTTTTATGGAGTCATGGGTTTGTTTTCGATCCCAAGGGCATTCTTTGCGTAGGATTTCAACAAGTTGAACTAGGTCTTCGAATGTTCTTGAGGCTTGCATCAGGTTTTTTGTTTTTTCTTTTTAGCTGCTGGGAATAAAATATTATTCAAAATGAGTCGATATCCAGGACTATTTGGGTGTAAGGCCAAATCGGTTGGTGGATCGTTGACTCGGTGGGTATAATCTTCAGGGTCGTGTCCTGCGTAAAATGTATAGGTTCCCTGCCCAAAGGTGCCATGAATATATTTGGCTTGTTCTCGTCCAGGGCTTTCTCCAAGCACAACCACCGAGGATTTGATTTTTTCAGATCGGAAGGCCGTTGTTTGACCATAAAATCCACGAACACTACTCACATGATTTTGAGTAAGCATGGTAGGTACAGGATCCCATTTAGCAGAAAACTCAAAGAGCGTAAAAAAATCCAGACTTTGATCGATCTCGTTGATGGCAACTGGTACATCAATGTCAGCGTGTTCGTATTCCGCTGGATTTAGGCTGATAGTGAAATTTTCGAAAGCTAATGTTGCGCTATAGTCCAATGACTCTTGAGCATTAGGATCAACGGGATCACCGTCAAAGGGGGTAGGAGCGATGTCGATACCCTCAGCTGCAAGAGCCACATCAAAGGTATCAGTACCAGAGCACATCGCAAATAGAAAACCACCCTTGCCTACATACTCTTTGATGGTTTTGGCAACGGCTAATTTTTGCTCACTGACCTTTTTAAAACCCAACTCAGTAGCCATTGCTTCCATTTGTTTTACCTGAGTGATATACCATGGATTATTTCGATAGCTAGCCCAGAATTTCCCATATTGCCCAGTAAAATCTTCATGATGTAAATGCAGCCAATCATAATTTTGCAGGCCACCTTGAAGCACTTCAACATCCCAAATTTTATCATAGTCAATTTCTGCATAGCTTAGCGCTAGGGTGACTGCATCATCCCAAGGTAATGCCTGATCGGGTGTGTAAACAGCGATTCGAGGGGCTTTTTCTAAGTTTACAACCGATGTGTTTGAACCCGGAGATTCAATTTCCTGAGTTATTCGAATAGCCTGAGAGTTACTAATAAGTTCGATGGTTATATTTTTTAGACGTGCTTCTTTAACAAGCTCTGCATTTTCATCGGTCATAAATGAACCGCCGCGGTAATTTAATAGCCAGGTAGCCTTTCCACCTTCGGTCAAATGGTTAAAGATGAGTCCGTACGCCTTGAGATGATTCGCCTGACTTTCATCCATGGGGATGAATAATTGTTGGGCGCTAGCTGGTGTAATGAAGCTACTAACAAGAAATAAACCAAATAGGTATAACCGGCCTGGATTCCAGCACGGATTCCGAAGGCAAAGCTGACGGGGAGAGAAATAATTCACATAGCTCATGAGGGTATATTTAAATCGTTTAATGCTTTTCGTGCTAGTGGACTATAAAAACCATTGGGAAAAGATAAAATCAACTCTTCATAGTACGTATATAAAGTATCTGAACTCACTAAAGACGAATCTTGAGTGTTTAGGTGGAGTGCTGCCTGTGCTCTCAGCCACATTAGTTGTTCCCTAAGTGGGGTATTTTTTTGATCAACTAAGTATTTGTCCAATGAGGTAACATATTCTTCTAAATTAGCCCCTAAAGAATAAAGTTCAACGAAAGAATAGTCGGAAAAAGGATTGCTTTGATTCCGGGCTATTTCCCAGAGCATGGCTTCAGCCTTAGTATGGTTCCCTTTGAGCTCTTCGAGCATAGCCCTTGGGAAGGCAATATTTACTTGAGCCGTAGAATCCATGGCATTGATGGCTTGTAGCCAAAGGCGTAATTCCAATGCATCATTAGCATAATACGAGGTATATTGACGACCCAAACTTTTTAGTTGGATGGTTGAAAATTCATAATCACCCGAATAAAAATCGGATAAAGCTAGAAAATATCGAGTCTTTTCGGCCATTTCACCTGCTTTAGCAGACCTATTTGACCTAGTGAGTAATAACCTAGCTTCTGTAAACGACTCGTTTGCTATGGCAAGGCGGCCTTTTAAGTAGTTCAGTTCTTCAGAAAAATCGCCAAGTTGTTGTTCAAGACGTTGTATAATCTGCTGTGCCTCATTTAAATCTTTTTCATAATCTAAATAAAGCTCAGCTAAGCGAAGGTACACATTGGCACGATTTTGATAATTGGGGGCCTCCGATAGTATTATGCTAAGAAGTTCTTTTGCCTGTTCAGTGTAGTACGATTGTTGTGATACGGGAATTAGGTCATAATCTTCAAGATATTTAGCCCATGACAACCAAACTTCCGCCTGCTTATCCAGCGCCTGCCACTTTATTTCATTATGTCCTATATCGGAATAATATCGAAAAGACCTAAGTGCTTTTTCGTATTCTCTGTTTTGGAGTAATTGATTCCCAACGCTGTAAAGTGAATAGGTTAAAGCGGGGGTGTTTTCCTCATACCTGAGTGCAGTATTAAATGCTCGTTCGAACAGATTGGTTTCCATGAGTAGCCAAATTTGCAACTCATAGAAGGTGCCATAAAGTACATCATTAGGTTCCAATTTCGTTAGTACGTCTTCTAATTCTATAATGCTAATATCATATAACAATGGATCATTATATCGAAATAGTATTCGTTGGAAACCGGAAGCTTGATTGGGAGAATTTTGTATCAGGCTAAGCCAACTTTTAACAGCCTCATCATAGTTACCTGCCTGCATATGTACCATGGGAATTTCTGAGATAAACAGCATGGGATTTTTGAAATTTTGCTGTGCCTTTTGATAGACCTTTAGAGCCTGATCAAAGGCTTTGCGATCGGCCATGGTTCTGGCGGTGTTTATATAAAGTTGCAACATCTGAGGATGCGCTTCAAGATTGTCGTTCCAAAGAGTGAATGCGCGCTCCTTATTTCCCATAAAAAACTCAATTTCACCTTCAATAACCCCCGTTAAAGCACTGTTGTTTCCGTTTTCTTTGTATTTTTTGACTCGTTCTAAAGCAACATCGTACAGTTTAAGTTCAATCTCACACGTTACCAACCGGTCAAAATAAATAAAGGTATTCGGTTCATTACGGTGTAGTCTTTCTAAAATAGGTAAGGCATCATCATAACGCTGTTGCTGCATGAGTCTTAGTGCAATTTCTAAACGACCTCTGTCCCCAGCGTTCTGGCCTTGAGCCAAAGCAGGAGTTACAGCCAAAAGCACAGAGACCGCTACCATACCAACAATAAATAAAAAAGAGAAGTGGGATTGAAACAGTGGAATGCGGTATTTTATTTGTTTGAGCATGAGTTGAATAAAGAAAACTTCAATGAGTGCACAACCGATCATTAGTTTTTGTTTGCGCCTGTTTTAGAAAATAGTTTAACTCTGAGTTTTAGAAATTTGAGTTTTTGAAATTAAAGTGTATTTAATTGCAGATCTAACTTATAACGCTCTTTTAGCAAACTAAGTTCAAGATAACATCGGCTCAATGGAAGACCAACTACATTATAATAGTCACCCTCAATTTTTTTCACAAAGATAGCCCCCCAATCATCTTGAATCCCATAAGCTCCTGCTTTATCCATTGGACTGCCAGATGCGATATATTTCTGAATGGGGTAGGCGCTTAGTGCTTGAAACCACACTTTGGTTTGCTCGTGAAAAAGTATGGGCTCTTGTAGATTTCCGCCCTTGTCTACATACTGAAGACAAACACCGGTGTACACCTGATGCTGAGTACCACTCAATCGGGCTAACATTTGGGCCGCTTCTTGTTCACTGGTAGGTTTACCAAGAATATCGTTGTTGTGTACTACAATGGTATCTGCTCCAATGACCACCGCATTCGAGTATTTAATTGCGATATCCTTGGCTTTTGCAAGACTTAATTCTTCTACTAAAGTCAAAGGGTTACTGGTTAATGTGTACTCATCAACCTTGCTTGGTTGAATTTCGAAGGGTATTCCTAGCTGTTGTAGTAGTGCTTTTCTGCGGGGGCTTTGTGAGGCCAATATAAGTTGGGTCATTTCTTTTATCTAGCTTTTGTCCTTATACCTAATAATAGCTAATTTGCGACGGTCAAGAAATTAGCATTTGTAAAGATATGTGAGTAAAAAGTGAATAAAGTATAGTAAAGCAAAGCAATTCCTCGTAATGGGATGCATTTCGACACATTTTTTACGATGCTAGGTAAATGAATCTTATAACAAAACGTACTTCACCGAAAGCAATGGCAAAACAAAATTTAAAAAAATCGAACACATCAATGTTTTTTTCTGCATTCAATTATAAACTATTAGGTATTGCAGTCCTATTGATCGTCGGTGGTTTTGCCGCTATGTACTTAGAAAATGAAGTTCATGGTTTTGTTTCTTTGTATGTCTCACCTGTTGTGGTAATGGCCGGTTATGTATTGGTCATATTTGCCATCATGAAACACGACCGCCAAGAATCCGAAGAAGAATCAACCGAATAGTTTGGAGTCAGCCAAGTCAGCAGTCACTACCAAGTCATTATCGGTTAGGCTGAATTAGGGCATGGATAATTGTTTGCAGCTACGGTGAATCAGTAAAACGCAGGACTAAAACTAAGGTATTTTGAAGTAGAGAAACACCCGTGATTGATAGAATAACCAATATTTTCCTGCTTTTTTTACTCATTTTAGGCTTTGTTGCAGTAGCAGATGCAGAAGTTCAGCAAAGGATTTTATGGGCGTTTGTAGCAGGTGGCGTATTTGGGGCACTTTCTTTTTTCTTGAATTGGCTCACTCTTGATGGTTCTACTTCTGCATGGTTACTTGGAGTAATAACTTTTGGTATCGCTGGATTTGAGGGGGCTGCAATACTGCTGTTTTTTTTCATAAGTAGTTCGTTGTTGTCAAAAAATAGTCGAAGCATGGACGATGTAAGGGAACTCAAATTTCGTAGAACCGGAGCCCAAGTTTGGGCGAATGGATTTTGGTTTGGATTTTTTACTCTGTTGGGTTTACTAATAAATTTAGAACTCTTAAAAATAGCGGCCTATTCAAGCATAGCCTTTGCCACTTCAGATACTTGGGCTTCAGAGATAGGGGCGAATCGCGTAAAAGGTACGACATGGTCACTTAAAGGGTTTAAGAAAGTGTCGCCAGGGACCGATGGGGCAGTAAGTATCGCTGGTACCTTAGCTGCCGTAGGTGGGGCACTGAGTATCGGTACGCTCGTTGGGGTGTTACACCCAGTCAATTCGTTAGTTATGGGCATATTGGTGGCTTGTACAGGATTGGTTGCTACCTTTATGGATTCATGGTTGGGGGCCCATCTCCAAGGTCGAACCCTAGGCGTTACAACAAACCGGTTTTTTTCTTCTCATTTTTTGTATGTTGGCAATAATATAGTTAATTGGTTATCCGCTGGTCTGGCAAGTCTTTTAACTATCGTTATTTATTTAATTATTCAGCAATAAGTATGTGGTATAAAAAATTACATTGGCAAATTGTTATTGGTTTATTCTTGGGATTAGCATGGGGGTTATTGTCAAGTGTAATAGGTTGGAATGAGTTCACCACCGATTTTATAAAACCCTTTGGAACCATTTTTGTTAAGTTATTAAAACTCATAGCTGTACCTTTGGTATTAGCATCATTGGTAGCAGGTGTAGCTAGTCTAAATGATACGACAAGGCTTTCGCGAATGGGAGGGAAAACAGTTCTCATCTATATGATTACCACCTTACTTGCTGTGACCATAGGATTAGTGACCGTCAACACCTTTCAACCTGGAAAGTCTTTACCTCAAGAGACTATGGATAGCCTCCAAGAAACCTATTCAAGTTCACTAGAAGAACGGAGTTCTTCAGCGAATGAAGTGCTCAACCGAGGGGTTTTAGACTTTGTGGTTGATGTAGTTCCCGATAACTTTTTTGCCGCTGCCTCTGACAACTCAAGGATGCTTCAAGTTGTCTTTGTTGCCATTTTACTGGGAGTTGGAATCATTCACATGGGTGGCGAAAAAGCGAAGACATTGGTCACGGTATTTGATGCATTCAATGATGTTATTATCCTCATAGTTGAACATATCATGAAAACGGCCCCCTATGGGGTATTTGCGTTAATGGCGTCACTCATTATTGATTTAGCAGGGGACGATTTAGGTAAAGCGTTGGAATTACTAGGTGCCTTGGGCTGGTATAGCCTTACCCTTGTTTTTGCTCTACTGCTTCATGTTTTTTTAGTATATAGTACTATGTTTAAAGTATTTAGTAAGGATATTGGTCTCTTTCAATTCTTTAAAGCGATTCGTCCAGCTATGTTACTTGGTTTTAGCACCAGTTCCAGCTCAGCTACCTTACCAGTAACTATGGAGCGGGTAGAAAAAAATCTAGGGGTCGACGAAGAAGTGACTAGTTTTGTCTTACCTGTAGGGGCGACGATAAATATGGATGGTACTAGTGTATATCAGGCAATTGCAGCAGTATTTATTGCTCAAGCATTAGGTATGGATTTAACCATTGCTCAGCAGCTCATGATTGTAGCCACAGCTACAGCCGCTTCGATAGGTGCTGCTGGAGTACCGGGTGCCGGTATCGTTATGTTAGTGGTTGTACTCGAAACTATTCAAGTACCCACGGCCGGAATTGCCCTAATTTTAGGGGTGGATCGTATTTTAGATATGTGCCGAACCGTGGTGAATGTTACGGGGGATGCCGCTGTAGCCTATGTGGTAGCTTCTACCGAAGGTTTACTTAATGAACCCAATTTCGATGACTAATCATGGATGGTTTTGCTGGGTTTTTAGGTAGTTAACACTAAACTATATATTGTTTTAACCTAATCTTTACACTCACATGAAATCTAAGCTAATTCAGGGCGTTGAAGTTCCTGAACTAGGACTTGGTACCTACAAACTAATCGGTAAACAAGCCGAAGAAACGATCAAAACAGCCATAAGGTTGGGGTACCGTCACATTGATACAGCCCAAGAATATCGAAACGAAGCCGAGGTGGGTAGGGCTATTAAAGCTACTCATATTCCAAGGGAGGAATTTTTTGTTACGACAAAAGTGGAGAGAAGCCTTCTAGAAGCGGAAAAGCTTTACTTATCGGTTGAAGCTTCCTTACTCAAATTAAAATTAGAGTACATCGACTTACTCCTGATTCATTGGCCCAACCCACAGGTTCCTTTGGACCAAACCATCGAGTCTATGCTTATACTAAAAGAGCAAGGTAAAGTCGCACAAATTGGGGTAAGTAATTTTCCATTATCCTTGTTAAAACAAACAAGAGAAGAGTATTTGGCTCCCATATTTTGTAATCAAGTAGAATATCACCCTTTGTTAGGGCAGTTTGATTTACTTGATTATGCATTGGAACATGACCTCATGGTTACCGCCTATTCACCATTGGCACAAGGACGTCTAATCAATAACCCAGTGTTGGAAGAAATAGGGAAGAAATACCAGAAATCAGCCGCACAAGTTGCCTTGAAATGGTTACTTGAACAAGAACAGGTGGTAGCTATTCCAAAAGCGACAACATCCGAACATTTACAAGCCAATTTGGAAGCCACTCAGTTCGATTTGGATGATGAGGATTTCTTTGCTATCGACGACTTGGAAAAAAATATTCGAGTGGTAAATCCAGATTTTGCCCCTGATTGGGATTGAGTTAGGACCAGTTAGCCAGTGCAATTACATTTGATTCTGTATTCAAGAGTTGTAACCGATTCTCCATTCTTTGTATTCGTAAAGCTTCTTGAGCTCCTAGTTCATTGAGAAAAACCAAATCAAACCAACGCAATTTTTGTCGCTCCGATGGTTCCAGAATTTCAAGCATCCAATCAATATAATGTGTGTTATTGACATGTTTATTCATGTCGAGGTGATAGGTGTAACTCTGCATGTTTAACTCCCGTTCTGCATCGGCTGAGTCAAAGGCTCGAAGACGATCTCTAGTGGGTTCTAAGGCATGTGGCCGGTCTGAAAATCTTCGAGAAAGTATGGCTTCTGGAATTCGCGTGGGCCTTCTGCTATCCAAATCAATAACCATCCAATAGCTAATTGATCGGACTAGTAGGTTCCCTCGAGTATCCCATACTTCATAATTTCGGTAAGCCTTTAAGCCATCTCCAAGAGCTGGCCATGTCCGAAGTTCTATGGTCTCCCTCCATTTAGGAAGGCGCTCAATCTGAATCTGTAGCCGATGTAGTACCCAGCTAATATTCTGAGCATGCAAGTCTGTAATGTCAAAAGAAAGTGCTTTCGCATTATTTCCAGCCACTTCTTGAAATAATCTGGTTAACGCACTCAGATGCATACGTTCGTCGGGTGCCGATTCCGATGCTCGAACGGTAAATACTTCACGATGAATGTGAGTGCTGTCAGGTGGGGTAGTATTTTCAAGGTTCATATAAGGTTCATATAAGGTTCATATAGCGAACTGATAAGATTCAAGAGAATAAGATGAGTGGATAGTTTTACATAGATTCTAGGGACCTGCTGTGTGCAACGTATCCTTGATTGGTATGATAAAGTATAAACGTTAATATTGATTTATAACAAACATTTTGTATTCATTCGTTGACCGATTATATTGTTAGCACTCTTTGAAATAGTGATGGTTCTCTTAAATGAGATGAAAAGGGAATCCGGTGTAAATCCGGAGCTGTACCCGCAACTGTAATTCCACTTGAACGCATTGGTTATGCCTATGAATAGTTCAAATGAAACCTATGAGCAAATCTTGCCACTGTTAGTTAGCTAACGGGAAGGCCTCTAGGTGGAAAAGTCAGGAGACCTGCCATCAACGCATTCAGCATCTATTTCTCAGGAAATTTTCGGGAGCTAGAATTTCCGTGAGCTATCACAAACACGTTGTTTTTATAACGCACTTTTATAAACACACAAGTGGGCGTCACACGCATATTGTGCGTCTAGTTGTGAACACCATATGATGGATAGTTTTTTTCGTTTCTTTAGTTGGACTGGTCTATTTGCAGTAAAACGTTTACATATTAGACGTATTAATGACTTGTTGTGTGGTCGATTTACAAGTTCTACTACAGGTGGCACTGATTCTACAACCAATCGTCTTACTGAAGATCTGAGTCAGAGCATTGCAGAGGTTCAATCAGTTAACAAAGCTATGAGAGGATACTATAATTGTATTTGGTTTGCATGCCTTCTTATTCAGGGTACGTTCCATCCCAACGGACATGTAAATGCGCATGAGTTGCAGCTAGAACCTAATGATACCTTGGCTATTCTCCCCACCATTGGCCTTGCCGAAATAGAAATTATAGCCGAGAATCCATATCAAGACTTTTTTCTACTGAGTACTCAGTATGGGCGATTATCAAAAGAAATTTTAGAACTTAGATTAGCATCGCATATGGGTAGTATCGCACAAGAATTTAGCTCCGCATATGTGCAAACCAACGGGCCCGGAAGCTTGGCATTACTTTCGCAAAGAGGGTTGCCAGCTTCTAGAACTCAAGTAGTTTGGAATGGTTTCGGATTGAATCATCCTATGTTAGGTGTGGTCGATTTATCCTTAATCCCCAGCAATTTATTTGACGCGGTATTGTTCACTCCTGGCTTAGGCCAAGCTCGATTTGGACAGAGTGGTGCGGGGTCGATGCACATTCTCCAACAATCATTTGATGCGGATAAAATAGCTATTCAGCAGTCAATAGGCAGTTATGGAGCAAAGCAGTCTACGATACATGCAACATCTTCAAAGAATGGTAGATCCTGGGATCTAAGGTTATACAGAAAAACAGCCGAAAATGATTTTGGGTATAAAAAACGAGTATTTGATCCAGATCAACGAGCAGTCGTGCCTAAGTGGTTTAGTCGTTCGAATAACGAAAGCCAATCCCACTCGGTCATATTTAATTTTAAAAAGGAATCTGATAGGGCTATCCTAGAGTCTTCTCGTGATAAGGCTTCAGCTAAAATAAACTCATTATTCCGAACTTTCATAGCCAATAGTGAATATCAAAGTACCGTTTGGGCTTTTACCCAGAACAACAATATACCAGGAAGCAAGTTATCGCCCACGGCTAGAGCAAGTCAAGAAGATGATTTCATACGCTGGATGCAAGGCCTGCGTTGGGGGAGAAAGAATCAGTGGAGAATACAACATTTTAGTCAGTGGCAGGCACTCCATTTCAAAGATCCTGACAAAGACATTGATAGTGAGAGTGACATTTGGAGCAGTATTCTTAGGTTGGAACACCAATCTAGAATAGCCGAAGGTGCTTTTTTGCAAAGTACGGTAGAGTGGTCAACTACGGGTGTGCAAAGTACTGACTACAGCGTCACTCGCTCTCGATGGTCACTATCTCATAGGCACTCACTGCAGAAAGAGCTTGGTGTAAAGAATATCCTTCGGGCCGATGTACATCAAGCCTTTTATGATGATTTTGGGTGGGATTGGTCGGGAGAGTTGGGTTGGAACTCAAAGCTAAGCTCGGCTCTTGGATTCCGGTTTCTTTCAGCTAAAAGTTCGGTTATACCTACCTTCAATGATTTATATTGGCCAAACTTAGGAAACCCAGATGTAACAAGTGAGCAGGTTTATTCCCTCGAAGCAGGGCTGCATTGGGCTCAGACCCCGCTACGTTGGAATGGTGGAATGATCAGAACCGATGTTCAAATGAGCTATTATTGGAATAAGGTGAATAACGGCATACGTTGGCTACCGGATGAGCAAGGCCTCTCAAGGCCTGGAAATATAGAGGCAATCACAGCTCAAGGGCTAGAATCTGATATAGCCGTAGCATTTCAGCATGCTCGGTTAAGCGGTTTAGTAAAAAGTGGGGTGTACCAAGTGATTGCGCGTATGAGTAAGGAACGTTTTGAAGATGATCCGGCACTAAACAAACAGCTCCGTTATACCCCTCAGTGGCAGTTCAAACACTATGCCCATATCAGGTATAATTCCGTACAGTTAATGCTATCTAACTCCTATGTAGGCGAGCGCTACAGTAGTGCAGACCATTCTAGCTCATTTGACCCTCTTTCTTCGTATTCAACATGGAACGCCGCCTTTGGTATAGATATTCCTTGGTCGGGTTCACAATCCTCTGGAACAGAGGATGTCTCGTTACGTTCTTCACAAACCAGTAGAAACATTCCAAACCAGCCTCTATGGCAACTTCGATGGAGAGTAGAACTAAATAATATTTTTTCGGAAACCTATGAGCAGGTGCTTAATTACCCGATGCCGGGACGGCATTTCATGCTAAGCATTCAATTAAATCATATGGGCCATAGCAGCAGACCCCGTCATGAACAAGTAGTGCGCTAACTTTCACTTTTTTAAAAAACCCAAAATACATGTACCTAAAACTAATGAATTTACTATTCAGCCAAATCGTATCGAATCAGAGAGATTCGATTCGAACAAAATTAAGCCTAATTGAACCGAATAAGACAATCAGGCAAAAGCCAATGACTTATTTTGTCAGAGCCAAATGGCACTTCGTTGTTTTATTCTTTTTTGCTTACGCCCTTTCGACTTCACAGGTCGTCAATGCACAAATGAATACACCATTCACCATTGAGTCCGGCGCTACTCTAGAATACATGCTCATTGGTAATGAAGGTGGTTTTGGTTCTTCAAATGCCACGATTAGTCGGTACAATCCGATTACAAAGAATCTGCAAGATGGCGTGTTTTTGACTGCAAATGGCATAGGTTTAGGGGATGTGCTTCAAAGTGTACACTATAATGAGGGTCAGATTTATGCCGTCATGAACAACTCAGCACAAATTGTGATGATGGATTCGGAATCCTTTACTCAGCAAGGTCTTATTTCACTTCCTAATGGGGCAAGTCCAAGGCAATTACTTCTATTAAGCCCCGAACTAGCCTATATAAGTGATTTATATGGAGATTTGATTCATTTGGTAAACCCAGCTACTCAACAGGTGCTTTCCAGTACCATATCGGTGGGGGATGGCCCTGAATTTATGGTCTATCATCAAGAAGCTGTTTTTGTGGGAAATTATGGGTTTGGGCAAGATTCAACCATTATGATAATTGACCCAGTCCAACAGGCAGTGGTGGATACCTTAGTTGTGGCCTCTGGCCCAGGTCAAATTGTTATCGATTCGAGGGGTGATCTATGGGTAGTATGCACCGGTTATGCTGGAGACTATGACGAGCAATGGAATTTAGTAGAAGGCACTCAGCGACCAGGGGGTCTTTTTCGTATCGAAAGGAATGCTCAGGATCAACAATGGAGTGTCACTAAAGAGCTTGAGCTCAATCAAGCTGGTATCCATCTAGGATATGATTCCAATAATGAACACCTGTACCTACAAAGTGATGGAATTAAACGGGTCGATCTAACCCAGGCAGTACTTAGCCCTGAATCCATTATATCTGGTTCATATTATGCATTTTACTATGAGAGTGTAGGGGGTGATATTTATTTAGCCGACGCCCAAGACTATGTAAGTGCGGGCATCGTCCGGGTGATTGATACCGAAACCCTTCAGGATTTGGATGAATTTAGTGTGGGGATCATACCTGGAAGTTTTTTAGCGATTTATGGAACAGAAAACACAGCGATTGACCAATTGGATGATTTGGGGCCAAGTATGGTCGAGTTATACCCTAATTATCCAAATCCATTTAACCCTACCACTCAAATACAATATTCCATACCTGAAAGTGGATTTGTTGAATTAGCGATTTTTAACTCGTTAGGTCAAAAAGTAGCTATTTTGGAGCAAGGTATGAAACAAAAAGGACGATATACACAGACTTTTAACGCTCAAAGGTTACCTTCGGGAGTGTACTATGCACATGTATTATTTAATGGCTATCAGCGTGTTACGAAAATGTTACTAATAAAATAAATGGCAAATATTTTTGATACTTAAATGAACAAAATATATTCTTAAATATATATAATAATAGTGTTTTTTAAGTTATATAAATATTATAAACTAAAATAGTTTATTTATTATGTGGAAAACTTTTTTGTTTCTGTGTCATCTTAAATGTAACCATTTAATTGGCTTTTAAGGCACTTGTAAACCCATTTTTAAATGTGTCATAAAATTATATAATATTACTTATAACTTATTCTTAAGGCCTAAATTTGAATTCACATTAACGCTCTAATGTGTGAAGTTTGCAATGTGGATAAGTGTGTGTATTTGTGGAAAAGAAATTCAGATTTAATTTGTTAGCGTTCATTTGAGCATATATATTGGTTCTCACTTCTTAAGCTGACTTACTAGCTATTGGAGTCAAAATATCATCCATGCAGGCACAACCTGTAACGACACTAACGAGAAATTAACGCAAACGAAGTAGCCACATGAAATTTAATCGCTTCTATACTAATGACACTTGGGAAACTCCATTTGATGCCCTAACATTTGATAGTCGAACCTCTGAAATCAAGAATCCAGACGGTTCCAAAGTTTTCCATATGGAAAATGTACAAGTACCATCCACTTGGTCCCAGGTAGCAACCGATATAATCGCTCAAAAATATTTCCGTAAAGCGGGTGTTCCCGTTGTTCTTAAGAAAGTAGCTGAAAAAGGAGTGCCAACGTGGTTGCAACGATCGGTAGCAGATACTGCAGCGATGAAAGACTTACCGGAAGAGGAGCGATTTACTCATGAGGTAGATAGCCGTCAGGTGTTCAATCGCCTTGCAGGGTGCTGGACTTATTGGGGATGGAAATATGATTATTTTGATACTGAAGCAGATGCCAAAGTTTTCTATGACGAGCTTGCCTACATGTTGGCTACACAGATGGCCGCTCCAAATAGTCCACAATGGTTCAATACAGGGCTTCACTGGGCATATGGTATAAACGGACCTGCCCAAGGACACTATTATGTAGATGCAAAAACTGGAAAACTCACCCGCTCTAAAGATTCCTATACTCACCCCCAACCACATGCGTGTTTCATTCAAAGTGTGGATGACGACTTGGTAAATGAAGGCGGCATCATGGATCTTTGGGTTCGTGAAGCGCGGCTATTTAAGTATGGGTCTGGTACTGGAAGTAACTTCTCTTCCATACGTGGTGAAGACGAGCCATTAAGCGGCGGTGGGCGTTCTTCCGGACTAATGAGTTTCTTGAAAATTGGTGATCGTGCTGCCGGCGCTATCAAGTCTGGTGGAACCACCAGACGTGCCGCTAAAATGGTTACTCTAGACTTAGATCATCCCGACATTGAAAGTTACATAAACTGGAAAGTAGTCGAAGAACAAAAAGTTGCAGCGTTGGTAGCCGGATCTAAAATATCCCAAAAGCATCTGAAAAAAATTATTGGACTGTGCCATACACCGGTGGAAATAGAGGGGCGAACATTTAATGGTGAAATGAGTCGAAATCCACTCAAGAACAAGGCCCTAGCCCAAGCAATTAGAGAAGCTAAAAAAGAGCAGGTTCCGTTAAATTACATCGAACGTGTAATTCAACTTGCAGCTCAAGGATTCACTGACCTAGAGTTCGATACCTACGATACTGACTGGAATTCCGAAGCGTACAACACTGTATCAGGACAAAATTCAAACAACTCTGTACGTGTACCAAACTCGTTTATGAAAGCCGTAGTGGATGACAAAGATTGGCATCTACACTGGCGAATTGAAAAAGAACGCGCCGAAAAAGAAGGACGAGCACCGGAGCCCTGTAAAACGCTAAAGGCAACAGAACTCTGGGATCAGATTGCCTACGCAGCTTGGTCGTGTGCTGATCCGGGTACTCAATATCATGATACGATAAATGAGTGGCATACCTGCCCAGAAGACGGGGAAATTCGAGCCAGTAATCCTTGTTCGGAATACATGTTCTTAGACAATACCGCATGTAACTTAGCTTCGCTTAACCTCATGAAATTTTTCACCGACGAGAGCTGCACAACCTTTGATGTGGAATCCATACGATCTGCATCACGATTTTGGACTACTGTACTTGAAATCTCGGTACTCATGGCTCAGTTCCCTTCTAAAGAGATTGCTGAGCTTTCATATGTGTTCAGAACTCTCGGGTTAGGCTATGCGAATATCGGTGCTGCCTTAATGGTACAGGGTATTCCTTATGACAGCCCAGAAGGTGTTGCTACGGCTGGTGCCATTACCGCTATTATGCATATGAAGGCCTATGAAACTTCAGCTGAATTAGCCGGTGAGTTAGGAACTTTCGAAGGGTATGAGCGTAACAAAGAACATATGCTACGCGTCATGAGAAATCATCGCCGCGCTACCTACAATGAATCAGCCGAGGCCTACGAAGGACTCACTGTAACTCCTTTGGGTATTGATGAGGCTTTTTGTCCGGACTACCTGTTAAGCGCAGCTCGTGAAACAGCCGATGCAGCTGTTCAAAAAGGGGAGAAGCATGGGTATCGTAATGCTCAAGTAACAGTATTGGCACCGACAGGAACCATCGGTTTGGTCATGGATTGTGATACCACTGGTATTGAGCCTGATTTTGCCTTGGTAAAATTCAAAAAATTAGCAGGGGGCGGGTACTTCAAAATCATTAATCAGAGTGTACCTCGTGCATTAAAAACCCTTGGATACACGGACAAAGAATCCAAAGAAATCATCAATTTTGCCAAAGGTTATGCCACTTTAGAGGGATGCCCTTACATCAACCCGGAAAGTCTTGCCGAAAAAGGCTTTGGGGCGGATCAGTTAAGCGCGATTGAGGCGGCCTTGCCCAGTAGTTTTGACATCAAATTTGCGTTCAACCACTTCACCTTAGGTGAAGATTTCTGTAAAGATGTGTTAGGACTGACCGATGAGCACCTCAATGATTTCACCTTTGATATGTTACGTCACCTAGGATTTAGCCGGGAGCAAATTCAGGATGCAAATGATTATGTTTGTGGAACAATGACGGTAGAAGGGGCTCCACACTTAAAAGATGAGCACTTAGCCGTCTTCGACTGTGCAAATAAATGTGGAAGAACTGGAACCCGCTATATTTCGGCCGAGGGTCACATCCGCATGATGGCGGCGGCACAGCCGTTCTTGTCCGGAGCAATATCCAAGACCATTAACTTGCCGAATGAGGCAACTGTTGAGGATATGAAAAAAGCTTATATGATGTCATGGGAAATGATGTTAAAAGCAAATGCACTCTACCGGGATGGTTCTAAATTGAGCCAGCCGCTTAATAGTATGGCTGATGTACTTGAAGAAATTGAGGACGAGGTACAAGATACTGTTGATCTGGCTACTGCTGAAGCACAAAGCAAAGTGGTTGAGGTAGCTGAGCGAATTATACACAAGTATGTGGCTCGTAGGCAACGCCTCCCATTCCGTCGTGAGGGCTACACTCAAAAAGTGAAGATTGGTGGGCAGAGTGTCTACCTTCGCACCGGTGAGTATGAAAATGGACAACTAGGTGAAATTTTCATTGATATGCATCGCGAGGGAGCTGCCTTCCGTAGCCTATTAAACTGTTTTGCTATCTCAATTTCTTTGGGGCTCCAACACGGCGTGCCTCTCGAAGAATTTGTAGATGCTTTCGTATTCACAAAGTTTGAACCTAGCGGTATGGTTAATGGGAATCCTCACGTGAAAATGTCTACCTCAGTGATTGATTATATTTTCCGGGAGTTGGCTGTAACCTATCTAGGACGCGAAGATCTGGCTCATGTACCTGTGGATGATATACATATGAGGAACTTGAAAGCCATAGGAACAGATTCGAGTTACGATACCAACCAACCAACAGTACCAGCTCAGACCATTGCACAAGCACCTGCACCTGTAAACGAGCCTGTAGCTGCAGTTGCTCCTGTTAGTAGTCCCGCTCCTGAAGCCAGTGCAGCAAGTAATGCTTCTGCTGCAAAATCAGGATACGAAAGTGACTACGAGAAGGCTAAGCAATTAGGCTACACAGGAGATGCTTGTGTAGAGTGTGGTAGTATGACAATGGTTCGTAACGGAACGTGCTTAAAATGTATTACATGTGGATCAACTTCTGGGTGTAGCTAACAACACTGGATGATTCACTAGAACGTTTTCTTTCATGGAGAAACAGGATAAACCCTAACTGGCTGAATGCTAGTTGGGGTTTTTTTATGTATCATTTTATAAGGCTAATAACCCTACTTCTACTTCCCAAATTACTTTGCACGAGCAAGAGATAATTACCTGAGGCCATATCCTGAAGATTAATAGGCACCCAATGCTCGCCAGCCCGATACGGTTGATTAGTTATCAACGAAATTTTTTTTCCTTCCATCGTAACGACCGATATACTGATAGGACTGTCTTTTGATACATGAAACCCAATTTTGGTAGTAGGGTTAAATGGGTTTGGATAGTTTGGTAATAGAGAGATTCCTGTTGGTTGAGTCCTTGTATAACTAGCCTCATTTGTGTTACTGGTACTTAGTTCTGAATCGAATATTTTTGCAGCTTCGGTCAGTGTTTTATAATGAATACGGCTCCCATAGTAGGCATTCAAAGAATCTAATAAAGCTCCCATCCACTCTAGAGTTATTCCATTTTCATATCCGAGACGGATAAAAGGATCATGCATCATGAGTACATAGATTCCGGATGTTTGTTGTACTTGTTTAATTTCTTGAATCGCATTAGTTAAATTTTCCGAAAAATTTTGACGGTTCAATGCCCAAGTATATTCGGAATTGATCGGGACATCATATAAGAAGTCATCGCTTCGCCCCATGGCCCCAGCAGTTGAAATTACAGGAAAACCTAGATCCGTCAACACGGTTTTTGTGGTTGCGTCATATACATGACCAGGAGGTATAAAGCTTGTAGGTTTAATACCTAAGGAATCCTCCATTATTTTTACCCCTTCCAGGATGAGTTGTTCCTGTTGTTCATAACTAAGCGCTCTTTTGTTATAGGAGCAGTACATTTCATGATTACTTCGCCCACAAATTTGGCAAATATGTATAAGACCATGTTGGGAAATTTCATGGCCTTTGTTATGACTTAAAATAATTTCTTTTGCTAATTGTCCATCCGCATTCGCTGATTCTATGAGTCGATGCGGCATAAGTCCCCAGGTCGCTTTAGCCCCTCTGCTGGCTAATGTATCTTGTAAAGGTAAAATGGAACGAGGAAGTATGGACATATTTCTTGAAAGAATGTCATCTATTCGTACGACAAATAGTAAGGAATCCGATTGATTAGCCTTTAGTTCCTGCAGATTTATACACAGCGTTAGAAGGTATAACAAAGGGTATAAGAGCACGATTTTTTTCATGAGTTTGGTCTCTAGAGAGTTGGGTTTATCATCAGTTTTCAGAACCAAAAAAACAACATAGGTAATCTTTCACCTAGCTGAAAATTATGCACATTCTGTCCTCAGGGGTGTAATGATTTCGGGTTGATATGTTTCCGGAAATAGTGCATACTTTGGAAAATCGGTTTAGTAACTAAATGGTTGTATGAATAATCACAATTTAAAGGAATACTGGGCAATCAATATTCGATATGTCCTTATTCTAATTTCGATATGGTTCGTAGTGTCTTATGGATTTGGCATACTTTTGGCGCCCACGTTAAATGACATCCAAATTGGGGGCTTCAAATTAGGATTTTGGTTTGCTCAACAAGGATCTATATACGTCTTTGTTATCCTCATTTTTGTGTATGTCTATCTCATGAATAAACTGGATATCCGTTTTGGGGTTCAGGAAACCGAGGAGGGCTCATGAGTGTTCAGTTGTGGACATACATTTTTGTTGGGATTACTTTTAGTCTATACATTGGAATAGCAATATGGTCCAAAGCCTCGAGTACCTCGGAATTTTATGTGGCAAAAGGAACGGTAAATCCATTAACCAATGGGATGGCAACGGCTGCAGACTGGATGTCAGCGGCTAGTTTTTTATCTATGGCTGGCCTAATATCATTCATGGGTTATGATGGTGCAGTGTATTTAATGGGTTGGACCGGAGGGTATGTGCTTTTAGCCTTAACCTTAGCACCGTACTTAAGAAAATTTGGCAAGTTTACAGTCCCCGATTTTATTGGGGACCGGTACTATTCACAAATAGCACGTACGGTGGCGGTTATTTGTGCCTTAATAGTTTCCTTTACCTATGTAGCTGGACAGATGCGTGGAGTTGGATTGGTGTTTTCAAAATTTCTAGAAGTAGATATTTTTTGGGGAGTTATTATCGGAATGGCCATTGTATTTATGTATGCTGTATTGGGTGGAATGAAAGGAATAACCTATACTCAAGTTGCTCAGTACTGTGTATTAATTTTTGCTTTTATGGTGCCCGCTTTTTTCATATCGGCTCAGCTTACCGGTAATCCTATACCCCAATTAGGTTTTGGTTCAAAATTAGTGGACGGGTCGGATATGTATCTATTGGATAAACTGGACCAATTACACACTGAATTGGGTTTTGCTGCATATACATCCGGAACAAAAAGTATGCAAGATATATTTTTCATAACCGTGGCATTAATGGTAGGAACCGCAGGGCTTCCACATGTCATTGTGCGCTTTTTTACTGTCCCGAAGGTTAAAGATGCAAGAATCTCAGTGGGGTATGCGCTAATTTTTATTGCCATCTTGTACACTACTGCACCTGCTATAGCAGTTTTTTCGAGAACCAATCTTATTACCACAGTTAACGAGCAACCCTATGATCAGATGCCGGAATGGTTCACAACCTGGGAAGAAACGGCTCTTCTAAATTGGGTAGATAAAAATGGAGACGGTCGAATTACCTATGCTCCGGGTCAAGCCATAGTGGGCAGTCCAGAAATAAATCGCACTAATGGCGAAATAGTTAGGGGAGAGTATGGGGAAGTCACCCTTCTTAATCCCTTAACCTCAACGGAAAATGAACTTTATGTTGATAGAGATATCATGGTGTTAGCCAATCCAGAAATTGCTGGCTTACCTAATTGGGTGGCGGCACTTGTTGCAGCAGGTGGCTTGGCTGCAGCCCTTTCGACTGCGGCTGGATTACTGTTGGTCATTTCTACTTCCGTCTCTCATGACTTAATTAAAAAACAATTTAACCCTGACATATCCGACAAAAAAGAACTGCTCTTTGCTCGGATTGCGGCTGGTTTTGCAGTGTTAGTGGCAGGGTATTTTGGGATAAATCCACCAGGCTTTGTAGCAGAGGTTGTTGCCATAGCCTTTGGCCTCGCTGCGGCCTCATTTTTTCCAGCTATAATTCTTGGGATTTTCTATAAAAAAATGAATAGGGAGGGAGCCATTGCTGGTATGATTGTTGGGCTCCTGTTCACTTTAGCTTATATAGGATTCTTTAAGCTCCTCTATCCTGAATACAACACACCAGAGTATTGGTGGTTTGGTATTTCACCTGAAGGCGTTGGAACTTTTGGAATGCTCATTAACCTAATTGTATCACTGGCCGTCGGGATGATTTTTCCAGATCCCCCTGAAGAAGTTCAGGAGATGGTCGAATCCATCCGGTACCCTCGTGCGTAACCGGGCAGGGTATCAATGTGAAAATTGACTAGTTGGTTGGTTCGGCAACTCCAAACTTATCCCTAATCACTTCTTTGAACGTGTGCTTAGGTAATGCTCCCATAGCCATTTGAGGTTGATCATCAGTAGGTACAAAAAGGATGGAAGGAATACTTCTTATGCCGAATACAGCAGCTAATTCTTGCTCAGCTTCGGTGTCAATTTTGTATATATCGACCTCGCCCGCATATTCATTGGATAATTCTTCCATTATTGGCGCAACCATTTTACAAGGACCACACCAATCGGCATAGAAATCGATGATACACGGTCTATCACCTTTAAACGTCCATTCTGAATTGTTTTCGTAATCAAAAACTTTATCTAAAAAGCTTTGCTTGGTTAATTGAGTTGCTGCCATGAGCGTAATGATTAAATATATGTGTTGTAGGCAGGTTGGATAGGTGATCAGAACCTTACCTTATCTACTACTTAAGATAGGGTTATTTGGGCAGCACAAGAAAGTACTTCATATAGATTGTACTTATACAGTATATAGAGGAGCCCTTCCAGCAGTCCTCCCAGTAATCGCCGACTACATCTTAGACGCTTTTTCTAGTGGAAGTGTGCCAGCTGCCAACTTGCCGAGGCGATCAACTGCATCCCATAAGGTTTGTGCTTCGTCCAATGTGGTATCAAATACGTCATTAACAATAGGGTAGAAGTAGGGTAATCCCCAGACCTGCCTAGCTAACTCAGCTTTCATACGCCCCTCTGCCATCCATGCAACTTCATCAAAATAGCCTGGATAAATAAATAGTGAATCGTTTTTGAATTCAGGTTCGGATAAACCCACTTTTTCAACCATGCCTTTTTCTTGTAGTAAGGCTTTGAACTCTGTTAATTCGTCTTTCGACCAGCTAAAGTCGGTACGATAAGCTTCAAAATTATTCTCCCATTTACTGCGGAATTCATCACCTTTAGTGTCGAGATAGGTACGAACAAATTCAAAAGAAGCTCTCTTTCGTAGTGCAAAATTTATCATGTAGGCTGATCGTGAGGTGTCTGCTTCAATTATATAGTCGGGAACAATTCCACCACCACCATAGACCGTTCTACCTGCAGTAGTTCGGTACTTTAGTGAATCCGGAATATGATCAACAAATTCAATAGCATCGTTTTTTGCGCTATCGTCCCGACGGTAAATTTCATAGGCGTATTCTTCGCCACCACCTTCGGTAAATGGTTTCTGAATAAGTCGGCCAGAGGGAGTTAAGTACCTTGAAATAGTAACTCTTACCATGCTGGTATCTACCAATTGGTACTGCTGTTGGACTAAACCCTTACCAAAGGTTCTACGGCCTACAACCAATCCTCGGTCATGATCTTGAATGGCACCGGAAACTATCTCACTTGCAGAGGCGGAGCCTTCATCTACCAACACAATAACTGGTTTGTTTACGAATACCCCATTTTTTCTGGAAGAATAGGACTGATTGAAGCGTGAGTGTCTGCTAACGGTTGAGAGCAGGGGTGTTTGTGTAGGAAAAAATTCTTCAGCAATGGCAATAGCCTGGCCAAGGTACCCACCAGGATTACCACGTAAATCTAATACAAGTCGCTGCATACCCTCATCTTTCAGGTCTTTCATAGCCTGCATGAATTCATCGTGCGTAGTAGCAGCAAACCGGTTTATTTTGATATAGCCAGTTTCTTCATCCAGTAAATAAGACGCATCTACCGTGTAAATGGGTATATCGTCTCTAGTAATGGTAAAATACTGAATTCCATCAACGCCTGGTCGTACAATGCCCACCTTCACTTTTGTTCCTTTTTCTCCTCGTAAAGCTTTCTGAACCATATCATTGTCAAAGCCAACGGCTGAGCTATCTTCAATTTCTATAATGCGATCACCTGAAATGATACCAAGCTGGTCACTTGGCCCCCCAGCTATGGCAGATACAACGGTAATGGTATCCTGGATAATATTAAATTGAACTCCTATTCCTTGGAATTTACCTGCAAAATTTTCTTGATCTACTGCGCTAATTTCTGGCTCAATGTATACCGAGTGCGGATCTAATGTAGCAAACATGCCTCGCAGTGCTTCCTCTGTGAGTTTATACATATCGACTGAGTCCACTGTATTTGCAATGTATAGATAAGCCTGCTCAAAAGTTTCATACGAACTACGAAGTGAATGTATATCTGTAAATACCTGTGCGGTGTCTATAGGTGTTCCAGTAATTGCCAATGATGAATCATTGAGCTCACTCACCATGTACCGAATACTACTGCTCATCATTTCATTCAAGTCTGGCTCGCCAAAATAGTTTTGTAGGATCCGTTGCTGAGCCTCTACAAATTTTCTAAGATTCTTCGTGTGATCATCTTTGGGTTGAATAACGGGATCAATGCCACTTAGGCTTAAGAAAACAAGAAGGAGGGTGATGAATATATTAGGCACAATAAGTCGTTTTAAGGTCATATTGGGTTACACTGATCAACAGTTCTATGGATGAATATTTTTTGAATAAATAAGTACTTCCAAGTGAATAAGAACAATGATAATAAACGGTATCTAAATACAAAAAAAAGAACTTCTTTTAAAGTATATACTGACTTAAGTCCTTGTCTTTAACCAAACTTTCTAATTGTTGGTTCACATAGTCTTTATCGATAGTAATGTTTCCTTCTTTAATGTCATCTGGAACAGCAAATAATAATTCATCAAAAAGTGACGACATAATTGTGTGAAGTCGTCTGGCTCCGATATTTTCAACTTGTTCGTTGACTTCTGCTGCAATCCGAGCTAACTCTTTTACAGCCTCATCGGTGAACGATATATGAACCCCTTCTGAGGCAAGCATAGCCTCATATTGCTTAGTCAAAGCATTTTTTGGTTGACTTAATATGTTGTAAAAATCCCCCTCACTCAGCGAATTTAATTCAACACGAATTGGAAATCGACCTTGAAGTTCAGGAATGAGATCAGATGGTTTAGCAACGTGAAAAGCGCCCGAACCAATGAATAAAATGTGATCTGTTTTAACCAACCCATACTTAGTATTCACCGTACTACCTTCGACAATTGGAAGTAAGTCTCGTTGCACCCCTTGCCTGCTTACATCCGGACCACCTTTGCTACCTGCACTGGATACAGCAATTTTATCAATTTCGTCTATAAATATGATACCCTGTTTTTGAACTCGTTCCAACGCTTCTTGGATGGCATCGTCATGATTGATTAGCTTTTCGGCTTCTTCATCGACCAGAATGTCTCGGGCTTCGGCTACGGTCATTTTTCGTTTAGTGGTTTTGCCCTTTCCACTTAGATTTCCGAGCATTTCCTGTAAATTTATACCCATTTCTTCCATGCCGCCAGGACCAAATACCTGCATAGTTGGCGAAGTAGATTTTTTAACTTCTACTTCTATAGTTCGGTCGTCCAACTCCCCGTTGTTCAATTTTTCACGAAATCGTTCTCGGGTTCGTTGATTCAATTCTTCATCTGAGCTAGGAGGGGTGCCTTGTTGAGTTACCGTTGTGTCTTGTTCGGTATTTCTGTTAGATGTAAGATTTCCAAAGCCAAGGCCTTTGGAATTTAGAGGTGGGATAAGAATATCTAGAATTCGTTCTTGCGCTTGTTCAGCCGCTTTTCCTTTTACTCGTTCCTGCATCTCGGTTTTAACCATCGTAATTCCGAATTCAGTTAAATCTCGAACCATGGATTCAACATCGCGGCCAACATAGCCTACTTCAGTGAATTTAGAAGCTTCTACTTTGATGAATGGTGCCATGGCAAGCTTAGCTAAACGCCGTGCAATTTCCGTTTTTCCAACCCCTGTTGGACCAATCATAAGAATATTATTAGGAACAATTTCTTCGCGAATTTCAGGATCGGCATTCATTCGACGCCATCTATTTCGAAGGGCGATGGCAACGGATCGTTTTGCTGCTTTTTGCCCGATGATGTACTCATCCAGCTCGGCTACAATTTGTTGAGGTGTTAAGTGCATGGCCTTTTTCATTGCTAGAGCTCTAAAATGGTACGGTTATGATTGGTGTATATATCGATGTCGGCGGCTATTCGAAGTGACTCTTCGACCATATCTCTAGCGCTAAGATCAGGGGCATGTTTAACCATTGCTCGTGCCGCAGATAGGGCATAACTGCCTCCACTTCCAATACACACGATGTTGTCATCAGGCTCAATAACGTCTCCTTGACCGGAAATGATGAGGGCATGATCATTATTCATGACCACTAAGAGTGCCTCAAGTTTTTGTAGATATTTATCTTTACGCCAGTCCTTGGCTAGTTCAACGGCTGCTCGTTGCATATTCTCGTTGTATGCACTTAGCTTTTCCTCGTAGCGTTCGAATAGGGTAAAGGCATCAGCAGTAGAACCTGCAAAACCAGCCAAAATAGTTCCTTGACCAATTTTGCGTACTTTTTTTACCGTTGATTTCATGACGGTTTTATCCAAGGTGGCCTGCCCATCACTACCAATAGCCGCTTTTCCATTGTGAATAATTCCTACGACGGTAGTTGCGTGAAGTTGAAATGTTGACATAATAAATAGTTAATAAAAAATCGTACTTAGCAGCGTTTTAAGATAATTTGTCGCAAGTAAAATGGGGAAACATCAAAAATGTATAAAACTTTTAAATTTTCTGAATGACTGTTTCGTGTGTACCTATCCAAAAAAAATTTAGCTACACATTGGTTCAAAGGTCATACTATTATACTTCCTCCGTTTGATCCTTTTTTAGTACAACGGTAACCTTTGAATTGCCATTCCTAGATTCATTAGAATCTTTACCATTTGAACGATTACTTGTTGTAGTACGGTCGTTAGATTTAGTTGTATTTTTTGACGTACTAGATCGACCATTCCCTCTAGGATGTTTGGTGCCACTGTTACGGTTACTACTGCCGTTACCCGATCGGTCTTTTTTTGTGTATTCCAATTGATCTGGGTCGGGTTTATTGACCTTTAGTTCTTCTAACTCGTGCTTTTCAAGCAGTTCATCTAGGGAAGCACCTTGGAGTACTGCATCGGTAATGTCAATTTCTGAGCCTGCCAGTGTAACGTGAAATTCGTTTAACGATATTTTATCATCAGCAACTAAAGTAACACGGACATGATACTTCGTCATCCATTTCCAACGAGTACTAAAAACACCCTTGGTTAGATAGCTTTTTAGGTAGGGGTTTACATACAAATCTATAGCTCGGTAACTTGTAGAATGCTTGAATTTGCTAATCCAACTTTCGATATCCGTAAGTATGGTATCTTGTGTAACAACATTCCCCGATCCACCACACATAGGACAAGCATTCGATACGGAGTTAATTACCGATGGCCTAATACGTTGTCTAGTTATTTGTACAAGACCAAAATCACTCATCCCAATAATATTTGTCTTAGCGGGGTCTTTTCTGAATTCCTTTTTTAACTCATCGTAAATTTTCTTTCGATTTTTTTCGTCTTTTAAATCAATGAAATCAACGACAATGATTCCGCCAATATCCCGCAATCGGAGCTGCTTGGCGATTTCTCGGGCAGCCTCTAAATTGGTCTTTAATGAATTATCTTCCTGCTTTTGCTTAGCGGCATAGGGACCTGAATTCACATCAACCACATACATGGCTTCGGTTTGTTCAAAAATTAGGTAGCCCCCCATTTTCATTCTAACGCGTGGATTAAAAATGGAATTTACATCTTCACTAATACCCACGTGGTCAAATATATGCTCCTTTCCCTTAAACAATTCAACATTAGGCATCATTTGGGGAGCAATTTGCTGTACATAACTTTTTATCTGCTTGAACATTTTGGGGTCGTCTACGAGAACCCGGTCATAATTTTTGGCAAATAAGTCTCGAATTAGACTCTCGGTCATGTCTAAATCGTTATATAGTAAACTGGGTGGTTCTGCATCTTCAAGACGCTCGGCTAGCGTTTCCCATTTTTTTAATACAGTGCGTAAATCTTCCTCAATAGCCTCCTGTTCCTGGTCTTGGGCTACGGTTCGGACAATAACTCCAAATCCATCGGGGACCATCCCATTTAAAATCCCTTTTAAGCGGCGACGTTCCTTGTAGTTGCTAATACGCTTTGAAACAGCGATATAATCACCCATAGGTATGAGAACAAGAAAACGACCGGCAATAGTTATATCGGTGGATACCCTTGGCCCCTTAGATCCGATCGGCTCTTTTACGATCTGGACAAGTAATTTTTGACCTGTTTTAAGAATCTTTCCTGCGAGTACTTGACGATCTGAGTTCGTCATTTCCTCTTTTTTGGTGAGGGTACTGTGCATGTGTTTAGGAATGGCTTTAGGGCCATTTAGCATGCTTATGTACTCGTCTAAATGATCTCCGGCATCCGAAAAATGCAAGAAGGCATCTTTCGGTGTACCCATGTCTATAAAGGCGGCACGAATGCCACTCATTACCTTATGGACACGTGCTACATATATATTGCCTACGGTACGTTGATTTTCCTCTGATTCTATAAAGAGCTGCGCTAATTCTCCATTCTCTAGGAGCGCAATCCGGTTTTGATTGCCG
>CALKOA010000149.1 GCA_938091655.1 uncultured Balneolaceae bacterium
TGAAAGACTCTACAAGTGAAAATCCATGCTTTTGAGCCTCCATTATTCCTGAAAAATCATCACTTGACAGCCTAAGTTCGTACAGCCCCTCTTCCTTACATAATTTAGGATTATCAGTGGAATCTAATCGATACCACGGAGTACCATAAAATTCAGTCATCCATGAATCTAGTTTCATACAATCACTTTTTCTTATAGGGTTTTGCAGGGATACCAATCCATGTTTCATTTTCAGGCACATCTTTTGAAACAAAAGCCATAGCTCCAATTGTAACTTTACTACCTATGGTAATGCCATGGTGTAATACCACATTAGTTCCTATGAAACATCCTTCACCAATGTGCGCACCACCGATCGAGTTTTTCCCCGAATCTAAATTGTTCGTCATGACTCTTGGTGATATGTAACAATTACTTCCAATTTTACAGCCTCTTGCAATTATTGTATCATATCTCAGAGTAACAGAATCACCAATTTCACATTCTCCAGAAGTGGAAACCCTTGAGTCTATGTAACAATTTTTTCCAATTATTGTATGTGATCGAATCTCAACATAATTCATTATGACAGAACCTGACCCTACCTCGACATTACTCTTAATGATACAAAATGCACCAATCGTCACATCATCACCAATTACAACATCAGCTTCAATTACTGTACTTGGATGTATCGTTACATTATTCCCGATTTTTGCGTTTTCTGAAATCATATTTAAGTTAATTACTAGTTAAAAAAAATTGTGTCGCTTCAATTACCCGTTGTTGCTCGCCTTCAGTTAAACTAAAAAAAATGGGTAAACGAACCAGCTTTTGTGCGTTTTCCACGGTTGTCGGTAAATGATACTTTTTCAAATGTTGATGGGCAAAATTACTACTATGCAATGGTACATAATGAAAGACAACAAGGATATTTTTACTTTTCATATAGCTTATAAAGCTATCTCTTTGTTCTAGACTATCTAGTAACAGATAGAACATATGGGCATTTGATACACTACTATTAGGTACAACCGGTAACCTCGTTTTATTCGCATCAAGCTTTGCAAATGCATACATGTATTGTTCGTATAGTTCATTCCTTTTGGTCTGAATCTCACCCAAATGCTCTAATTGAGCTTTTAAAACGGCTGCATTGATATCAGAAGGAAGAAAACTTGATCCAATGTCTACCCATGAATATTTATCTACCTCTCCCCTATAAAACTTACTCCTATTGGTTCCTTTTTCTCTAATAATCTCAGCTCTAGCTTTCAAAGCAGGATCATTAATGATTAGTGCCCCACCTTCACCCATCGAAATGTTCTTGGTTTCGTGGAAGGAATAGCAACCTAAATGACCAATACCCCCTAAATATTTACCTTTATATTCAGCATTGATACCCTGAGCTGCATCTTCTACAACCCAGAGATGATTCCTCTGCGCAATATCCATAATAGTATCCATCTCACAACTAACCCCTGCATAGTGTACGGGCATGATTGCCTTTGTACGTGTGGTGATGGCTTGTTCAATCAACGTCTCATCTATATTTTGCGTATCTGGACGGATATCAACAAATACCGGTTTGGCTCCTCTTAAAACTACCGCATTTGCTGTTGAGACAAATGTATAGGAAGGCATAATCACTTCATCTCCCGGGCCAATATCTATTAACAACATAGCCATTTCAATGGCATGTGTCCCACTAGTTGTCAAAAGTACTTTTTCAAAACCGAATTTTTCTTCTAAAAATGATTGACACCAGTGCGTATAAAACCCATCACCAGAAACCTTATTCCTAAGGTATGCATCTTCTATGTACCTTGTTTCTGGCCCAAACAAATTTTGTCTGTTAAATGGTATTCGCTCTAACATATATTGTTAAAAAGATCTATTAACTGATTTTTTAATGTTTCTTTTGAGAAAACTTGTGCCATTATTCGACGGTTAGATATGGATTCAGCCTTTGTAATTGGCCGCAATACTATTTCTTCTGTTGAACCAATAATTATTCCTAATTTTTTAAAATATACGGAATGATTTGCCTCGGGATGCAAGTAAACAGTCGCTCCATTTGCTAATAAATAAGTGATATTACCCATACCTTGTTGCCTCTTTTGTGGGAAAATAGCCATATTAATTTCTGATAAATAACTACGATAGTCATTTAAGGACAGAAGTTTTAGAATAGGAACAAATCTCTCACCAAATAAATTACTTCCCTTACTTTTAATTTCCTCTATGTTTTCATTAATACCATACGATAATGGCATATAAAGTGAATAATCATCCTTTTTAGATAAAAGCTGATTGAGTTTATTTAATAATTCCAAATGCTCATTTGATGGATCAGCCGAATGACCAATCATTATTTTCATAGATGTTGTCTGAATAAAATCAACGGGCTTTGTTTCATGAGTTTCTGTGAAATCAAGCACGTTACTTGGATATTTAAACGACCAAACAGGCGTAGGTTCTATATCAAAAAATGTTCTGATATCATCATACTCCCCTGGTATTCCAACTGCTAAATAACCAACATTCCGTACCGTCTTCGTTTGAATAAGAAACAAGAGCCTAGTTTTTAGATTTAGTACGACACTCTTAAATTTGTGTAGTTCCGCACCCCAGTAAAACCAAACCCCTTTTTCCCTAAATAATGATGGTCTAAGTAGGATTAATAACATAGTAAATAGCTCATTTAGGCCATGAAGAATTATTATATCAGCTCGGCTTAATTCCTTAAATAGCCGCCTTAGTAAGAGAGGCTGCATAAGCATGCTAAACAGAGAGTACCTTTGTAGAATTATACTCTGATTCCCAGATATCAATTGCACATCTTTTTTTTTCCAAATAAAATAAAGATGCCAATTCTCCACATCTACTTCATTAACAAACTCAATGAAGTCCCTGATAAGAATACTTTCAGTGCCAATATGTACAATGTGCTTTTTAGTCATTTGATTGTTGAAATACCTGCTTCTAGCGAGGGCAAGGTAAAAAATAATTATATGTATATTTCGTTTAACATTACTAGGACCAAGGCACATACTATTTGGGTATTATAATAAAACAGAGTATTCGGAACGCAACCTTAACTTACTTAGGTATCGGGCTAGGTCTATTGTCCACTATCTTTTTATTTCCTCATATTTTGGGAGCGGAAAAGTATGGACTAACAAGAAGCTTAATCGCTATTACAACCATTAGTAGCCAGATAATCACACTTGGCATCCCGAATACCATACTAAAATTTGTACCAACATTAGAAAAAGATCAGGGAGTTAGAAGTCAATTTTTTAGAAGAGTCATCAGCCCTTCCATTTTTATCCTGACCATTTATGTGACTTCTTTTTTCTTCTTTGAGTCTCACTGGTTAAATCTATACAACGACTCTCCCTTACTCGAAATATACTTATGGTTAGTTATACCTATGGTTTTCGCGAGCACAACTTTTTCACTTTTTTCCGCATTTATAAAAGCTTCACTAGATACTGTCTTTGCCACTTTTTTACAGGATGTGCTGTTAAGAATACTTGTTCTCATTTTTTTAGTTCTTTACTTCTTCGATGTACTCAGTTTTCCACATTTTATGTTAGGCTTTGTGGGTGCCTATCTAATAAATATGCTCATTTTATTGGCATATAGTTTAAGCCAAAATTATTATCTACCTTCAACAAGTAATACATATAGCCCTTTTGACTTAAAAGAAACATTTACTTACAGTTTCTTCGCTTTTTTTAGCGGCTTCACCATGATTTTAGTAAGTAACATTGATTTAATAATGGTTGATATGTTCGAAGGACTTGAAAACGCTGGTATTTATGCCTTAGCTATGTATATGGGTACTGTTATCACCGTTCCGAGAAAAAGTTTAGCTAAAATTATTCACCCAATTCTTACAAAATCATTTAATGAAAATAATCTTACTGAAATTAAACGGCTTTATACGCAGTCTTCCATCAATCAATTACTCTTCTCTTTTATTATTTACATAGGCATATTATCAAGCCTTGATGACTTATATCTTCTATTACCAAACGAATTTTCCGAAGGTAAGCCCATTATTGCCATACTAGGTCTTGCTTATCTTTTTGATTTAGCAACAGGCTCAAATGGACAAATTATCATTACCTCTAAATACTTTCGGTTTGATTTTATTTCCTCATTAATACTTATGATTGGAGCTGTACTGCTCAATTATTTTTTAATACCGAAGTATGGCTTAATGGGTGCTGCTATTGCCACTGCTACATCTGTTGG